>WOYR01000134.1:13466-18712 GCA_011620705.1 Microbacteriaceae bacterium
CCGCGACCGCCACGATCGGGACCGGCGCCGGGGCCGGCGCCCCGGTTCCGCTCGCGGCGGGGTCCGGCGGCCCGGGGTCCGGTGGCCCGGGCTCCGGCGGTTCGGGGCCTGGCGGCCCATGGCTCGTGGCGCCGGGATGGAACGCCGTCGCGGATGCGGCCGTGCAGGAGGCCTTCTCCGAGGTCATCGCCGTGCTTGCGACCGAAGTCGTCGAGCTCGGCGATCCGGATGAGCTCTTCGAGGTGCTGCGGGTGGTGCAGGCCGCGGAGGCCTGGGCCGCGGATGGGCCGTGGGTGGCAGCGCATCCGGATGCCCTCGGCGCCGCCACCGCCGCCCGCTTCGCCATCGCCGCCGCCGTGACGCCCGCGCAGGAGGCCGCGGCGCGCGCCGCGCTCGCCGTGCAACGGGCACGGCTGGACGCCCTGCTCGGTGATCGCGTGCTGCTGCTGCCCTCGGCATCCTCGGCGGCGCCCTCGGCGACCGCGGATCCCGCGGAGCTCGACCGGGTGCGCGCCGCCACCCTGCGCCTGTGCTGCATCGCCGGCTTGACCGGGCGGCCGGCCCTCAGCATCCCGGCCCTGACCGTACCGGGCCCTTTCGGCGGCGAAGCGCCGCTCGGCCTCTGCCTCGTCGGCCCGCGCGGCAGCGACATCGCGCTCATCACCCTCGGCGAGCAGCTCGCGGCGCAGCTCGTCTGACTCGCCCCCCTCCACCCCCGTGCTCGCCCCGCTCTTCTTCGGGAGGACCCCACGCCGCGAACGGGCCAGCACGGCTCACCCCTCCGGCGTGTCATCCTCCCGAACGGGGGAAGGACGGGGGCGGGGGCGCGTGTGACTTCTCCGAAACACCCCTCGGCTAGCCTGGCGTGGTGACCACGTTGCCGATCGATCCGCCGCCGCGGCTTCTGATGGGCCCGGGCCCGATCACCGCCGATCCGCGGGTGCTGCGCGCGATGTCGGCACAGCTGGTCGGGCAGTACGACCCGGCGATGACCGGCTACATGGCCGAGACCCAGGAGCTCTACCGCACGGTCTTCCAGACGCGCAACGACGCGACGCTGCTGGTCGACGGCACCTCCCGCGCCGGCATCGAGGCCGCGCTCGTGAGCCTGCTCGAACCGGGCGACAAGGTGCTCGTCCCGATCTTCGGGCGCTTCGGCCATCTGCTGCGCGAGATCGCCGAGCGCTGCGGCGCCGAGGTGCATGTGATCGAGCGCGAGTGGGGGACCGTGTTCCCACCGTCCGAGATCGGGGCGGCCCTGGCATCCATCAAGCCGAAGCTGCTGGCGGTCGTGCACGGCGACACCTCCAGCACGCTCGCCCAGCCGCTCGACGAACTCGGCGCGCTCGCCGCGAAGCATGGCGCGCTGCTCTACACCGATGTCACCGCGAGCCTCGGCGGCAACACCTTCCTCGCCGACGCCTGGGGGGTGGATGCCGCGACCGCCGGCCTGCAGAAATGTCTGGCGGGGCCGTCCGGCTCTTCGCCGATCACGCTCAGCGCGGCGGCGGTCGCGATCATCGAGGCCCGCAAGAGCGTGGAGGCCGGCATCCGCTCCGAGGGGGACGCGGTGCGCAGCGACCCGATCCGCAGCAACTACTTCGACCTGGCGCAGATCCTCGACTACTGGGGGCCGAAGCGCCTCAACCACCACACCGAGGCGACCACCATGCTCTACGGCGCCCGGGAGTGCGCGCGCCTGCTGGTGGACGAGGGGATGGGCAACGCCGTCGAGCGGCACCGGCTGCACGGCACCGCGATGGTCGCGGGGCTCGTCGGCATGGGCCTCGAGCTCTTCGGCGACCAGAGCGTGCGGATGAACAACGTCGTCGGCGTGCGCATCCCCGATGGGCTGGACGACGGGAAGGCCCGCGCCGCGATGCTGAACGACTACGGCATCGAGATCGGCACCAGCTTCGGCCCGCTCGCCGGCAAGGTCTGGCGGATCGGCACCATGGGGTACAACGCCCGCCGCGACGCCGTGCTGACCACCCTGGCCGCGCTCGAGCAGCTGCTGCGCCGCGGCGGCGTCCCGGTGGCGCCCGGCTCGGGGGTCGACGCCGCCCTGGAGTCGTACGGTGGCTGAGCCGCGCATCGGCGGCGACATGACCGCCGCCGAGCGCGTGCTGGACCGCGCAGACGAACTCGCCTCGCACAGCGACCTCCCTGATGGCATCGAGCGCGTCTACCTGAGCCCTCAGCACCGCGCCGCCAACGACCTCGCCGCCCGCTGGATGCGGGAGGCCGGGCTCGTCGCCTGGGAGGATGCGGCGGGCAACCAGTGCGGCCGCCGCGCAGGCGCAGGCGATCAGCTGCCGGCCGTGCTGCTCGGCTCCCACCTCGACACGGTGCCCGGCGCCGGGCGCTACGACGGCATCCTCGGTGTGCTCGTCGCGATCGAGGTCGCCGCGCGGCTCCGCGATGCCGAGCTGCCCTTCGCGCTCGAGGTGGTCGCATTCGGAGACGAGGAGGGCACCCGTTTCGGCACGACCCTGCTCGGCTCCCGCGCGCTCGCAGGCACCTGGCAGCCGGAATGGGGCGGGCTCACCGACGCCGACGGCATCCGTCTCGCCGATGCCGCAACGGCGTTCGGGCTCGACCCGGCGCGCTTCGGCGACGCCGCCCGCACCCCCGAGGAGCTGCTCGCCTACCTCGAGGTTCACATCGAGCAGGGCCCCCGGCTGGAGGATGCGGATCGCGCGCTCGGCGTCGTGACCGCCATCGCTGCCGCCGAGCGCCGCGTGATCACCTACACCGGGGAATCCCGGCACTGCGCCACCCCATGGGACCTCCGTCACGACGCCCTCCTCGGCGCGAGCGAGGCGATCCTCGCGATCGAGCGGGTGGCGCGGGCGCATGGCAGCTATGCGACGGTGGGGCGCATCCACGTCGAGCCGGATGCCGTGAACGTGATCCCGGGCGTCGCCGCCTTCAGCCTCGACCTGCGCGATGAGACCGCGACCGGGCGCGACAGCACCTGGGAGCGCATCCTGCACGAATTGGAGGCCATCGCCGTCCAGCGCGGGCTCGACCTCGACGTGTCCTCGACGCACCTCGCTCCCGAGGTCGTCTGCGCGCCGGAATTGCGCGCCGCCTTCGCCTCCGGGATCGCCGCGACGAACGACCGCGGTTCCGACGAGCCGATGGAGCTGTTCAGCGTCGCGGGCCACGATGCGATGGCGGTCGCCGCCGTGGCGCCGGTGGGCATGCTGTTCGTGCGCTGCCGCGGCGGCATCAGCCACCACGCCGACGAGTCGGTGCGGGCGGATGACGTCGCGCTCGCCATCGACGCGCTCGAAGCGGCGGTGCTGCAGCTGGCCGCGGAATATCAACCGAGCTGATGGCCGAGGCCCTGCCGGACACCGAGCGCGCCGCCCTCATCGAGGAGCTCGCGAAGTCGCGTTCGGGCTTCGGGCTCTCGGGCGACGGCGTCTCGGCGCACCGGCGCTCGCCGACATGCGGCGACGAGTTCACGGTCGAGTTGACGGTGGCGGATCGCGCGATCTCCTCCCTGCACTGGGAGGGCCACGGCTGCGTCGTGTCGACGGCGGCCGCCGCCCTGCTGAGCGAGCTCGCCGTCGGAGTGGCGACCGCCGAGTTCCCCGCCCTGGCGTCGCGCTACCTGGAGTCGGTGCAGGCGGGCGGGCAGCCCGTGCCGGAGCTCGGCGACGCCGAGGTCTTCGCCGGGATCGGGCGCTTCCCGCTGCGGGCGGGGTGCGCCTCGCTGGCGTGGCGGGCGGCACTGGATGCGCTGGCGCCGCCGGTCCAGTAGCGGGCTCCTCACCCGGCGGCGGGCGGCCCGTCGATGTCGGCCCCGTCCCAGAGGTCGCCGACTTCGATCAGCTCGGCACTGTGGCGCTTCAGGTAGGGGCCCGCGCCCTTGTCCCCGTCGGCGAGCTCGGACGCGCCGGCCCAGTGGTCACGTCCCAGGAGCACGGGATGCGTCGGCCGGCCGTTCACGACGGCGCGGCGGAGCGTGCGCGCGTCGACCGTTCCCGCGGCGACGATGCGCTGCCCGACCGCTGCCGGCATCCCGGGGAGGTCGACCAGGGTGATCAGCGCGGCAGTCGCCGCCGGGTCCTCAGCAGCAGTCGCGAGCCCGGTGCGGAACGAGGCGGCCAGGCCGGCGGCCCAGTCGGCGCAGTCCACGGCGGTGGCGTCGGGCGGGACCAGCTTCGCCACCGCGGCGGCCCAGGCCCCGGTCACCACGAGCAGGCGGGAGCATCCGGCATCCCGCAGCATCGAGCACGCGGTGACCACCCATGGCGTTCCGTCTTCGCCGGCGCGCAACCCCTTCGGTCCTCCTGCGCGCATCCCGCCGCCCGCGGCCAGCACGATCCCGGTCAGCCCTGGCGGCACGGCGCTCATGGCTACAGTTGAGCACATGATGACCGTCGCCGACAGCGAGCTGCGCGCCGGTCTGGAGGCCGCCCTCGGCGTGCGGCGCTGGGTGGCCGAGGTGGCAGGGCTGGCCCCGTTCCGCGATCTGGACGAGTTGCTCGATGCCGCCAGGACCGCCGCGACGCCGCTCAGCCCGAGCGAGATCGACGAGGCGATGGCGCAGCATCCGCGGATCGGCGAGAACCCGGCCGGTTCTGATGCCTCCGCCGCGCTGAGCCGCGCGGAGCAGGGCGATGCCACCGAGCTGGCGGAGGAGCTCGCCGCAGGCAATGCCGCATATGAGGAGCGCTTCGGGCGGGTGTTCATCATCCGGGCGGCCGGGCGCAGCCGCGCCGAGATCCTCGCGGAACTCGAGCGCCGCCTCCAGCTGGATGACGCCACCGAGCTGTCCATCGCCGCCGAGCAGCTGCGCGACATCGCCCTGCTGCGCCTGCAGCGCCTGTTCGGAGCCGCTTCGTGAGCCAGGTCACCACGCATGTGCTGGATGCCGCGCTCGGCATCCCCGCCTCCGGCATCGCCGTCGCGCTCAGCGGGCCATCGGGCGAGCTGATCGCGACCGGCGAGACCGACGCGGACGGCCGCATCGCCGAACTCGGTCCTGCCGCGCTGACCCCGGGTGACTACCGGCTCGAGTTCCAGGTGGGCGCGTACTTCGCCGCTTCGGGCCGCAGCACCTTCTACCCCCGCGTGACGCTCGACTTCATCGTCACGGACGCGACCGCGCACTATCACGTTCCCCTGCTGCTGAGTCCATTCGCGTACTCGACGTACCGCGGCAGTTAGACGTCTTCGCCCGCGGTCAGCGGTGGTACGCGTCCCGTCGATGTGCGATCGAGACCACTTCG
>WOYR01000134.1:18812-23439 GCA_011620705.1 Microbacteriaceae bacterium
TCACGATCACGGCACGGTCGCCGTTGCGGGTGACCTCGAACCGTTCGTGCGTCGTTCTAGCGCATATTCGAACTCATCGATCTCGAGACCTTCTACCCGCGGGTGACGATCGACTTCACGATCCTCGACCCGGAGGAGCATTTCCACGTGCCGCTGCTGCTGAGCGCGTTCGGGCACTCGACCTACCGGGACAGTTAGGCCGGCCGCCAGAGACGCTCTGAGGCGCGCCCCTCGGTGAGGCTCTCGGCGTCGGGTGAGCTGCGCCTCACCGTGAGGCGGCATTCACCTTCTCTGGAGTCGGTCCTGTTCTCTCGAGGCGGTCCCGGGGCCGCGCCGCTGCGGACCGAGCCGGGGCCGGCCAGTCAGTAGTCGGTGCGCGCCCCGTACGCCAGCCAGGCGTCGAACGGGGCCGCGGCGTCCGGCGTGCGCCGCGAGTCGATGGGGATGCGCCACATGCTCCGCGGCTGCTCGAACAACTCGTAGAACTCGCGGTCGTCGAAGCCGCCGCGCGCCGCATCGTCGCGGTCGGCCGCGAACACCACCCGGTCGACGCGTGCCCAGAGCGCCGCCGAGAGGCAGAGCGGGCACGGCTCGCAGGAGGTGTAGAGCGTCGCCCCCGCGAGCGAGAAGTCTCCGATCGCCCGGCACGCCGCGCGGATCGCCACCACCTCGGCGTGCGCCGTCGGGTCGAGGTCGCGGGTGACGCGGTTCTGGCCCTCGGCCAGGATCGCGCCGTCGGATCCGACGATCAGGGCGCCGAAGGGGCCGCCGCCCGCCGCCACGTTCTGCACGGCCAGCTCGACGGCGCGGGCGAGGAAGGCCGCGTCATCCGGATCCGGAGCCGTTGCCGGGCCGGCGCCCGCCGCGCTCATGCGAGCCCGGCCGAGAAACGCCATGCCTCGTGCGCTGGCGGGGCGTCATCCCGGGCGATGGTCGCCTCGATCAGCCCGAACGGCCGGTCGTCGGCGTGGAACACCTCGCCGTGCTGCTCCACGCCGAAGCGCGCGATGTCGTAGTCGAAGTGGTGCTTGTTGGGCGCCTTCAGCTTGATCTCCACGATCTCGGGATGCGCATCCAGCACCGCGGTGCCCATCTGCCAGAGCGTCTGCTGCAGCGCGAGCGACTGCAGGGTGGCGAACTCCTTCACCATCAGGGACTTCGCGGAGGCGTAGATGCCGTTCCAGTCGGTGCCCCCGCTGGATGCGCCCGTTCCGTAGCGCCATTTCACGTCGAGCGCCGTCGCCATCACCCGGTCCCATGTCTCGCCGAGGGTCGTGTACTCGTCGGTGAGGAAGCCGTGGAACTCCGACCCGGTCGACTTCAGGATGATCAGGTCCTTGAAGCCCGAGATCACGTACTCGCCGGTCTGGTCCACCGTGATCGCGGAGGTCCGGATCTCCTGGCCCTTGCGCATCCAGGTGTGGTCGTGCTCGACGCCGTCGACGACCGCGCGCTCCCAGAGGTACTCCTCGATCTCGACCCGCGCGCCGGTGACCGGCTCGGTCGCGCTCACGAAATGCCGAGCCAGCTGCAGGCCGTAGTCCTCGATGGAGGCGACGCCCTTCTCCTTCGTGTACGAGAACGCCGTGTTCTTCTGCGTGTCGGTGGGCAGCACCTTCGACTGGTCGCCGATGAGGTAGGCGTCCGCGAAGTCGCCGCGCAGTGCGGTCGTCACGTTGAGGTCGTGGATCTCGTGGCGCGGACCGTCCTTCTCGAAGCGCACCACCCGGTTCTCGGCCTTGCCGTACTGGTGGTCGGTGAGCAGATATGCCATGTTCGCATCCTCTCAGGAGCGGGTCAGGAGTTGGCCGGTCGGGGTGGTTCCGGCAGGCTCGGCCGTCGGGTGGATCTGCCGGCCGGCCAGCCAGCTGCGCCGCACCACGCCGCGCAGCTCGCTGCCGTCGAATGCGCTGACCGGGTTCTTGTGCAGCAGCTCGGCGGCGTGCACGGTGCGGCGCTCGTCCGGGGCGAACACCGCGAGATCGGCGCGCGCCCCCACCCGGATGACGCCGCGGTCGTGCAGCCCCACCAGGCGAGCGGGGGCCTCGGCCATCCATCCCAGCACCAGTTGGAGCGGGATGCCGCGCTCCGCCGCCGCCGTCCAGACCGCGGCCAGCCCGAGCTGCAGGCCGGAGATGCCGCCCCACGCCAGCGCGAAGTCGCCCTGCCCGGCGAACTTCAGCGCGGGGGTGGAGGGGGAGTGATCCGTCACGATCTGGTCGATGTCGCCGTCCAGCAGGGCGCGCCACAGCGCGTCGCGGTTCGCCTCGTCGCGGATCGGCGGGGCGCACTTGTACTGGGTCTCTCCATCGCCGATCTGCCCGGATGCCAGCGCCAGGTAGTGCGGGCAGGTCTCGACGGTGATCGGCAGCCCCTCTGCGCGCGCGGCCCGCAGCTCGGGCAGGCTCGCCGCCGACGACAGGTGCAGGATGTGCGCAGGCGTTCCCGTGCGCCGCACGCCCTCGATGACCCGCCGGATCGCGATCAGCTCGGCCTGGGGCGGCCGGGACGCGAGGTACGCCGGGTAGCCCCGCCCTCCGCCGTTCTCGTGGGCGTGCAGCACGATCGGGTCCTCGGCGTGCACCAGCAGACGGCCGCCGAAGCCGGACAGCTCCTCGAGTGCTGCCTCGAGCTGCTCGGCGTCGAGGTGGCCGAACTCGTCGACGCCGGAGGGGGTGAGGAAGCACTTGAAGCCGAAGACTCCTGCGTCGTGCAGCGCGCGCAGCTTGCCGAGGCTCTCGGGCACCGCCCCGCCCCAGAAGCCGACGTCGACGTGCACGGCGCCTCGGGCGGCATCCTGCTTGATGCGCAGATTCTCGGGAGTGGTGGTCGGCGGGATGCTGTTGAGCGGCATGTCGATCAGCGTCGTGACCCCGCCGGCCGCCGCGGCGCGGGTGGCCGTGTCGAAGCCCTCCCATTCGGTGCGGCCCGGCTCGTTGATGTGCACGTGGGTGTCGACCAGGCCCGGGATGAGCACCTCGTCGTCGGCCAGCTCGACCGCGTGCTGCGCGGCCAGACCCGATCCGGGTGCGCCGATCGCGGTGATCCGGCCGTCTAGCACCTGGATCTCGGCATCGCGGAAGGACCCGTCGACCAGGGCCCGGCCGCGGATGACCAGTTCGGGCGTCATCCAGGCGCCCCGTCATCCCCGTCGTTCCTGATCCGCCGACCGATCTCGGCGAGCGCCTCCGCGAACTCGAGCGCCCGGCCCGGCCCGGCCCCGCCGCTCAGGTTGACGCCGACGACGCCGTCGATGCCGAGGAACTCGCGGCCCAACTCGACCGCCGCCGCGATGCCGGCCGCGCGCGCATCGGCCGCCGCGAGGATGCCCTCGAGGTAGCCCGGCGGCAGCACCAGCGTCGTGAAGCTCTGCAGCAGCTCCGCGCTGCCGCGGTCGATGACGACCGGGATGCACGGGATGAACCCCATCGTCGAGCCGAGCGCCCGAGCGGCCTCGATGAAGGACCGCACCGGCGAGGCACCGCCTGCGTGGTTGACGAAGCAGAGCTCGGCCCCCGCGCGCTCCTTCTGCAGCAGTCGGGCGGGGCGCCGGTCGACCGGGGGCGAGGCCGGGGCTTCGGCCACCGAGACCAGCAGACCGGATCGAGACGCGAGGGCGGCGAGTTCGGTGCTGTCCAGGTCGAAGACGGGCGCGGCATCCGGGCGCGAGCCGGTGAGGGTGTGATCGCCGGTGACCGAGTGGATGCCGGCGACGCCGAGCTGGGCGAGCGCCGCCAGTTCGCCCTCGAGCGCGACCCGGTTGCGGTCGCGGCAGTTCAGCCCCGTCCACACCTCGAGGCCGGTGGCCTGGATCAGCGCGGCCCGGTACGCCGGGGGGAACTGCACGCGCGCCGCGCCGGAGTCGCCCGCGAGCACGGCGTCGACATGGCCGGCCAGCACGGCGCCGCACTCGGCGATGGAGTCGGCGGAGAGGGCGGCGGCCGGGAAGTCGGCCACCACGATCTGGCTCGTGGCGAGCAGGGTGCGCATCCGCGCCGAGCCGCTTGACGCGACAGGAGCCGGCACCGGGTCGGGCGCCGAGAGGTGCGCAACGGCATCCGGTGCCTCGGCCGCCCCGATCAGGCCGTGCCAGGGCACCGTTGGGAGGTCGAGGAACACGCAGGGGTGCTCGGCCACCTCGCAGCGGCCGTCGGACTCGACCCCGCCGCACGGCCCGTACTCCATGTGCTTGGGGCAGCCGGGCGCGTCGTCGACGGGGAGCAGCGCGAGCTCAGCCGGCACGTTGCGTCACCGCCCAGTCCTCGTCGCCCGTTGTGCCGCGGCTGTACTCCACGCGGCGGCTGGCGGTGATCGTGCTGCCCACCCAGAAGGTGATGCGGCTCGGCCGCACCACGAATCCTGTCCAGTTCGGCGGCGCCGTGAAGCCCTCGGGGTGGTCGGCCTGGAAGGCCTCCCATGCGCTGATCCGGTCGATCCGCGGCAGGCTGGCGAACTCGACCGTGTTCTGCCATGCGAGCTGCTGCAGGTAGGGCGAGCGGTGCTCGAAAGCCCACTCGAGCTCCTCGGCGGGCGCGCGCGATGCCACGCCCTGCACCGTGATCTGGCGGGCGGCCGCAGGCAGGTGCAGCGTGAGCGACACCCGCGGATCGCGCTCGAGCTGGGCGGC
>WOYR01000134.1:23539-32669 GCA_011620705.1 Microbacteriaceae bacterium
GCAGCTTGCCCGGGTTCAGCAGCCCACGCGGGTCGGTGGTCCTGGCGAGCTCGACGCTGCGCTCGGGCTCCCAGTCCACGAACCACTGGTGCGGATTGTGGTACCCGACCCCGATGGCCCGCATGCGCTCGAAGCCCGCGATGACGTCGGCTTCGTTGGTGTACGGGGCGGCGAGCATCCCGCCGGGGGTGCCCTGCGCCATCGCCTCGAGGTGCAGCATCGCGCCCGGGTAGATCTCGTGCACCTCGTCGATGCGGTCCACCAGGGCATCGCCGCCGACCTCGATGTGGAAGTACACCCCCGGGTAGGCCTTCTGCAGCCACTCGATCGGGTGGTTGTAGCTGACCATCGAGAGCTTCATGGTGTTCTGCAGCCCGGGGCGCACCGCCTGAACCGTGCCGCCGGCCTTCTCGATCAGCGCCGTGGCAGCATCCACCGCCGCCTCGTCCACGATGACGCGCAGGCTCGCCTTGCCCGCAGGCAGCGCCTCGTCCGCAGGCAGCGCGTCGGCGAGGGTCGGAACGTCGGCGGAGACCAGCCGCGGAGTCGGTTCGAGCGCGGCGACCTCCCGGATGATCGCGAAGGCGTCGTGGAAGTCGTCGAAGCTGGCGTACAGCGACGACCACTGCTGCTGCGGTTCGAGCGCGAGCTCGACCCGCGCGATGATCCCGGTGACGCCGTAGTTGTGGAGGTAGGAGTGCGCCGCCTCCGCGTCCAGGTGGATGAGGCGGGCATCCGGCTCGGCGTGCACCACGTCGAGCGAGCGCACGTAGCCGCCCACGATGGAGGTCAGCATCCCGTGCTTGATCGAGCCGGTGCCGCCAGAACCCCCCGAGAGGAACCCGCCCACCGTCGACTGCACGGTGGAGGGGAACATCAGCACCTGCTGGCCGGTCTTGTTGGCGGCCTGCTCGATCTGGATCATCGGAGCCCCGGCGTCGGCGATCAGGTAGCCGTCACCCACCTCGACGATCCTGCGCGCCTTCGACATGTCGAGCACGAGACCGCCTGCCATCGGGATCGCCTGGCCGTAATTGCCCGTTCCTCTCCCGCGCGGGGTGATCGGGACGCCATGGCGAACGGCGGCGCCGACGGCCACCGCGATGCCCTCGGCATCCGCCGGATATGCGACCAGCTGGGCGCGCCCGAGCGGCAGCTTCTCCATGATCACCGGTGACAGCGTCGAGCCGTCGACCGAGACGCGCTCGAGCGCCGCGTCCTCGTCGCTGACCGCGGCGTCGCCGAGCAATTCGCGCAGCTCTGCGGCCAGAGCCGTGATCCTCTCTGTCTCCACCGCGGGGAGGGTGCCGGTAGTCATGGGATGCCTTTCATTCTCAGTGCGTGACCATGCCGCCGGTCACGTTGATCGCCTGCCCGGTCATGTAACCGGATTCGGGCAGGCACAGGAACAGGGCGACCCCCGCGACATCGTCGACGGTGCCGAGGCGCCCGAGCGGCGACATCGCCTCCCATGCGGCCACGAGCTCGGGGGTGCGGGTGTTCGCGCCCATCTCCGTCAGCACGTAACCGGGGCAGATCGAGTTGGCGGTGATCCCGTGCGGGCCCCATTCGTGCGCGACGGCGCGGGTCAGGGCGACGACCGCGGCCTTGCTCGCGGCGTATGCGGCCTCGTGCGCCCCGCCCTTCTTGGCGGCCATGCTGGCGAGGTTGATGATCCGGCCGCGCCGCGCCGGGATCATGGTGCGGGCTGCGACCTGCATGGTGGTGAGCATGGCGCGCACGTTGATCGCGAACAGCAGATCCCATTCGGCGGTCGTCAGCTCTGTCAGGTCCGTGCCCGAGAAGATCCCTGCGCAATTCACCAGCACGTCGACCCCGCCGAGCAGCTGCGCGGCCTCCTCGGCGGCCCGCTCGGCATCGCCGGGGTCGGCCAGGTCCACCTGGATGTAGCGGCCGCCGATCTCGTTCGCGCAGCGGCGGCCCTCCTCGACGAGCCGGTCCAGGATGATGACCTCGGCGCCTTCGCCGGCCAGCGTCTGCGCGATCCGGCCGCCGATCCCGCGGGCGCCGCCGGTCACGATGGCGCGTCGGCCCTCGAGCCGGACGCCGGCCGAGGCGCTCACGCCCGCACCTCGGCGAGGGGCTCGTCGGCCGCGACCGCGAACTCCTGCACCACATGGCTGTGCGCGACCAGGCGCCCATCGTGGATGACGTAGCGGTCGGGCGAGGCCGTCGCGATCGCCTCGCCCAGCGAGCCCGCCCTGATGGCGAGCAGTTCGGCGCGGGCGCCGACAGCCGGACCGGCGGGCGGCAGCGACATCACCGAGCGCGCGCCGGCGGTGACGGCCGTGATCGCCTCGTGCAGTTCGAGATGCCCAGCGGTCACGAGCAGCGAGGCGGTCTCGAGCGCGTCGCCGCGGCCGACCGGGTTGAAGGGGTCGCGCACGTTGTCGGCGCCCGCCCCGACCCGCACCCCGGCGTCGAGCAGGGCCCGCAGCGCCGTCAGCCCACGGGGCGTCGACACCGGATGCTCCCAGCCCTGCAGGTACAGGTTGGTGATCGGCAGCGAGATGATGCCGACATCGCTCGCCAGCAGCTCGGCCACCACCTCGGCGAGCTCATCGGGAGGCAGGGTCCCCAGTCGGACGCAATGCCCGGCCGAGACCGGCTGCCGGCGTCCGCGCACCAGCCGGGCGTACTCGGCCAGCGTGACCGGACCGTCGAGCGACTCGTCGGTGTGCAGATCCACCGGCACCGCCTTGCGGTCCGCGACGGCGACGTTGCGGCGCAGCTCGGCCATCGGGTCCTCGGCGAGGTGCGGCACTCCGCCCATGATGTCGACCCCGGCGTCCAGTGCGGCTTCGAAGACCTCGTCGGGCGTCCACTCGCCGCCGAGCGCCACCAGCTGCAGGTCCAGCACATCGGCGAGCCGCTCCCTGACCCGCAGCAGGGCGCGGACGCCGCGCAACGGGTCGCCCTCCGCCAGCAGGTCGACGTGGCTGCGGATCGCGGTCGTCCCGGCCTGGACCATCGCGCCGGCCTGGGCGAGCGCGCGCTCGAAGATCCCGTCCTCCGACTCCGTCGCCGAGAATTCGCGCCACGACTCGACGGCCTTGCGCAGATCGCCGAACTCGGGCTCCGCGGCATCCCAGCTCCGGGCCTTGTCGAGGTGCGCATGCGGCTCGGCGGGGGCGGTGAGCAGCAGGAAGCCGCGCAGCCCGAGTTCGTCGTGCCGCAGCTCGGGAGTCGAGTCGCCGAATGGCGCAGCAGGGGAGACCGCAGTGACGATCCCGTCGGCCATCTCGACATCGACGACGGAGCCGTCGGCGAGGCGGGCGCCGCGCAGCGCACGCAGCTCACGCAGCAGGCCGGGCATGCGGTTCCTCACCAGGATCGATCGGGGGATGTTGATGGCTCCAACATTCGGCAATCTACGGATCGCGCGTTTCGGCCGTGTGTCGGAGCGGTTTCCGCGCGTTAATTCCCCGTTGCCGGGCTCTCCGAGGCGTTCGGAATGTGTTCTGATACCACCCGGACGCACGTTCACCACCCGGGCGCACTCTGCGCCCCGACGGATCGAGGAGCGGCATGACGCTGAGCAGCACCGAGCGCGCCGTGCTGGCGGGCGATCCCGAGCGCGCGGAGCCATCCCAGCAGGCCGAGCGGGTCGGCAGCAGGATCCGCGACATGCGGCGCGCCCGCTCCTTCACCCTCGTGCAGCTGGCCGAACTGGCCGAGCTCTCCCATCCTTTCCTCAGCCAGCTCGAGCGCGGACTCGCCCGCCCGAGCATGGCGTCGCTCGAACGCATCGCGCGGGCCCTCGGCACCAGCCAGGTGGAGCTGCTCTCGGTCGACGAACCGCGAAGGGGCCGCGAGCCGGCGGCCGCCGTCTCCGTCGTTCGGGCGGGCACCGGCGCGCCAGGGCCGTACAGCGAAGGGACCGCCCGGATGCTCGTCGACGGCGCGCGCGCCTTCCATCCGCTGGAGTACCGTGGTGAGAACGCCGCATACGGCGACAGCTTCGTGCATGACGAGGATGAGTGGCTGTACGCGCTCGAGGGCCTGGTCGAGCTCGACGTGACCGGCAGCCGGCCGCTCACCCTGGAGCCGGGTGATGCGGTGTACCTCTCCGGCGGCACCGCCCACCGGATGCGCTCGCCCGGCGGAACGCCGTTCCGGCTGCTGATCGTCAAAGAGCATCCGGCCCGACTATGAGGGGAGCCCGGTCGTGAACCGTCCGATCGCCTCCGATGTCGACGTGATCGTCACCCACCGCGACACCTCGACCGAGGGGGTCGTGGTGTTCGAGCTGCGTGCGAAGGAGGGCGAAGCGCTGCCCGATTGGACCCCGGGCGCGCACGTCGACGTGCTGCAGCCCTCGGGCCTCGTCCGCCAGTACTCGCTGGCCGGGCAGCCCGGCTCCGATGTCTGGCGCCTCGGCGTGCTGCGCGAGGCGGATGCCCGCGGCGGTTCGACCTGGATGTGCGACTCCCTGCAGGAGGGCCAGGCCCTCCGCCTCGCCGGACCGCGCACGCACTTCCCCTTCGATGCAGAGGGTGCCGCGAAGCTCGGCGCCCCCGTCATCCTGCTCGCCGCCGGGATCGGCATCACCCCGCTCATCCCGATGGCGGCAGAGGCGGCCAAGGCGGGCCTCGACTACCGCCTGCACTACAGCGGCCATGAGGGAAGGATGGCATTCCTGGCCGAGCTGGAGGCGGCGCACGGCCGGCGGCTGACGACCCACGTGAGCGAACGCGACGGCCGCGCCGATCTGGACGCGATCCTCGGGTCCGCCGAACCGGGCACCCGGGTGTACTGCTGCGGTCCCGCGCGCTTCATCGATGCTGCGGAGGCCGCGGCGGCGAAGGCGGGGCTGGAGTTCCACACCGAGCGCTTCGAAGCCGAAGCGCTGACGCCGCCGATCTGGCCGGGGCCCTTCGATGTCGAACTCGCGATGAGCGGGCTCACCGTCACCGTGCCGCCGGAGCGCAGCATCCTGGACGTCGTAGAGGAGAACGGCGTCTTCGTGCTCTCGAGCTGCCACGAGGGCACATGCGGCACCTGCGAGACGCCGGTGCTCGAGGGCGAGTTGGACCACCGCGACTCGATCCTCACCCCGCAGGAGCGTGCCCGCGGCGACGTGATGTTCATCTGCGTCTCGCGGGCGGCATGCCCCCGCATCGTCCTGGACCTCTGAGGCGGGCTCAGTCGCATTTATCACGAGGGTTACGCCCGCGACACACACGCGAAATACACCGGTCGTACCTTCGGGATTGTTAGTCGTATCAACATTGCCCCGGTGCCGTGGCAGTTCCCCCTCAGGAAAGCGAGCCGCCGTGGCGATCACCGCACCCTCCCCGATGACGACGACGGCCGTCGACGATGAGAAGCCGCTCGTCGATTTCCGGAACGTGGCGATGAAGTTCCCGAACGGGACCGTCGCCCTCTCGGGCGTCGACATCACGGTCGATCGCGGCGAGTTCGTCACCGTCGTCGGCCCATCCGGCTGCGGCAAGTCCACACTGCTGCGGATCGCGTCGGGGCTCGAGCAGGCGAGCGAGGGCACCGCGACGGTCACCACCGACCGCATCGGCTACGTCTTCCAGGACGCGACGCTCCTGGCCTGGCGGGACGTGCAGCGCAACGTCGAACTGCTCGCCGAGCTCAACAGGCGGCCGAAGGCGGAGCGCCGCGAGAAGGCGAAGGCCGCGATCGACCTGGTCGGACTCACCGGCTTCGAGAAGAACCTGCCCAAGCAGCTCTCCGGCGGCATGAAGATGCGCGCATCGCTGGCCCGCTCGCTCACGCTGGATCCCGAGCTCTTCCTCTTCGACGAGCCCTTCGGCGCGCTCGACGAGATCACCCGCGAGCGCCTCAACGACGAGCTCATCCAACTCTTCGTGCGCGAGGGCTTCGCCGGCATGTTCATCACCCACTCGGTGTCCGAGGCTGTCTACCTCTCCACGAGGGTCGTCGTCATGTCGGGCCGTCCCGGCAAGATCGTGCGCGCCTTCGACATCCCGTTCCCGATGCCTCGGGACCCCGACATCCGCTTCACCGCCGAGTTCGCCGAACTGGTCGGCGACGTATCGCACGCGCTCCGGGAAGGACACCAGGGATGACCGCAACCGAGATGAGCCCGTTCATCGGCTCCGCCATCACGGAGGAGCAGCAGGAGCAGCAGGAGCAGCTCGCGGCGGCGATCGGCGTCGCCGACATGCCCGTCTCGCGCAAAGCCATCACGACGCAGGGACAGCGCATCTCCCGAGGAGTCCGCGCGGCCCTGCCGCCGATCGCCGTCTTCCTCGTCGTGCTGGCGGCGTGGTACGGGGTGAACGCGGTGCTCGGCGCGCGCAACTTCCTCGTCCCCCGCCCCGACCAGGTGATCACCGAGGCGATCGTCGGCAGGACCGGCCAGGGGCTGCAGATCCTGCAGAGCCTGCTGCTCACCGCCGAGGTGGCGGTCATCGGCCTCGCGATCGCGTCGGTGCTCGGCATCCTGTGGGCGGTGCTGATGTCGCAGTTCCGCTGGTTCCAGCGCTCGACCTACCCCTACGCGGTGATCCTGCAGTGCATCCCGATCCTGGCCCTCGTGCCGCTCATCGGAGTCTGGTTCGGCTACGAGCTCAACGCCCGCATCATCGTCTGCGTCATGATCGCGCTCTTCCCCATGGTGGCGAACACCCTGTTCGGCCTCCAATCGGTGGAGAAGTCGCAGCGCGAGCTGTTCCAGCTGCAGAGGGCATCGCGATTCACGGTGCTGACGAAACTGCAGTTCCCGGCGGCGCTGCCGTCGATCTTCGTGGGCCTTCGCACCTCGGCCGGCCTGGCGGTGGTCGGCGCCATCGTGGGCGACTTCTTCTTCCAGCGCGGGACGCCCGGCATCGGCTCGCTGATGCAGACGTACACGCGGCTGCTCAGCTATCCGCAGCTGTTCGCGGCGATCATCGGCGCCTCGTTGCTCGGCGTTCTGATGTTCTTCATCTTCGGCCTGATCGGCAAAGTCGCCGTCGGCAAGTGGTACGACCCGGCCAACTGACCGGGCGCACTGGGTGCAATGCCCACCCTCCGCACCATCCCTGCACCACCCCCCCGCACCGCACGTCCGATGAAAGAGAGACACATGCACAAGATCCACCGCCTGGTGGCCGTCGTCGGAGCCGTCGCGCTCACGGCGACCCTGGCCGCCTGTTCCGGCACCTCGTCCACCGGCCCCTCCGCCTCGGCGGCCAGCGCGACCGTCGACCTGGCAGCCGCCGGGTGCCCCTCCACCATCGTCATCCAGACCGACTGGAACCCCGAGTCGGAGCACGGGCACCTCTACCAGATGCTCGGCAAGGACGCGGTCATCGACTCCGAGAAGAAGTCGGTGTCGGGCACCCTCGAGCTCGACGGCAAGTCGACCGGCGTCAAGGTCGAGATCCGTGCAGGCGGTCCGGCGATCGGCTACAGCGGCGTCGGCGCGCAGATGTACACCGACACCTCCATCACGATGGGGTACATCACCACGGACGACCAGATCGCCAACTCGGCCAAGACCCCGACGAAGGCCTTCTTCGCGCCGCTGGACGAGAGCCCGATCATGGTGATGTGGGACCCGAAGACCTACCCTGACGTCACGACCATCAAGGAGCTCGGTCAGGCGCTGACCAAGACGGGCGGCGTCTGGCGCTTCTTCTCCGGCTCGGCATACATCGACTACCTGACGGATGCGGGCTTCATGACCAAGGCCGAGCAGGACTCCAGCTACGACGGCACCCCCGCGAACTTCGTGGCCGCCGGCGGCAAGGACGTCCAGCAGGGCTTCGCCTCGGCCGAGCCATACATCTACGAGCACGAGGTCCCGGCCTGGAACAAGCCGGTCAAGTACGCGCTCGTGTCGTCGACCGGCTGGGACCCCTACCAGTCCGAGATGGCGGTCCGCACCGCGGACTTCGAGAAGCTGACCCCCTGCCTCAAGGCGCTGACCCCGGTGCTGCAGCAGGAGGAGGTCGACTACTTCGCCAATCCGAAGGCTGCTGACGCCCTGATCCAGACCCTGGTGAAGGACTACAACACCGGCTGGGTCTACAGCCCCGGCGTCGCCGACTACTCGCGCAAGACGATGATCTCCGACAAGCTGGTCGGCAACGGCACGAACTCGACCATCGGCGACTTCGACAAGGCCCGGATGGACAAGTTCTTCACGACGGCATCCGCCATCTACACGAAGCTCGGGACCGCGATCGATCCCAAGCTGACGGCAGATGACCTGTACACCAACGAGTTCATCGACACCTCGATCGGGCTGAAGTAGCAGCATCCCCTCGGCGCCCCCGGTTCCGTTCCGCCTCGGCGGGCCGGGACCGGGGGCGTCACCACGACAGAGCTCAGGAGACGAGATGACCCGCAAGTTCGCCGAGTTGAGCGGCCCCGCCGTGTCCTCGATCATGACGGATCACTCGATCCTGGTCGTCCCGATCGGGGCGGTCGAGCACCACGGCCCTCACCTGCCGCTCCTCACCGACTCGCTGACGGCAGAAGCCGTCGCGGATGCCGCAATCACCCTCGGCCTCGACGCCGGCCTCGATCTGTGGCAGCTCCCCACCCTCTCGCTCGGCAAATCCGACGAGCACTACTGGGCGCCGGGAACCCTCTGGCTCAGCGCGAGCACTCTCATGGCGGTCCTGGAGGATCTCGGCCGCTCGATCGCGTCGACACCCGCCAGCAAGCTCGTCTTCATGAACGGGCACGGAGGCAACGTCGCGCTGCTGCAGGTCGCCGTGCGGCAACTGCGCCGGATGTTCGGGCTGCAGACCTTCGTGATGCCCGCGATGCGGGTCGCGGCCGGCACCGGCGAGAGCGGCGAGCCCGACGAGTTCGGGCAGGGCATCCACGGCGGCTACGCCGAGACCTCGGTCGTCATGCATCTGCGGCCGGACCTCGTCGACGAGTCGCTGTTCGCCCGCAACGTCCCCGAGCAGATGGCCGGCTATCAGCACCTCGGTTTCAACGGCAAGCCGGTGCAGTTCGGCTGGCTGAGCAACGATTTCGGCCCGAGCGGTGTGATCGGCGATCCGAGCGGCGCCAGCGCCGAAGCCGGCCGCCGCGGTTTCGAATCGAGCGTCGCGCTCGCCGTCGAGGCTTTGCACGAGATCGACCGCTTCTCCCTCCCCGCGCGCGGCTAGCC
>WOYR01000134.1:32769-36244 GCA_011620705.1 Microbacteriaceae bacterium
GCGACCGGATCGGCGACCCCGGCGTCGGCCACGCCGGACACGTCCCAGACGCACAGATCGGCCGCGGCGCCGGGGCGGAGGTGCCCGAGCTCCGGGCGTCCGAGCCCGGCCGCGGACCCCGCCGTCGCCATCGCGAGCACCTGCCGCGCCGGCAGCTGCTCGCCGACCAGGCCGGACACCTGCATGGCCAGCCGGGCGTCCGCGAGCAGATGACCGGCGTCGTTGGAGCCGCCTCCGCTCGTTCCGAGGCCGAGCGCGACCCCCGCCGCGGCGAGCTGGGCGACCGGGGCGATGCCCCAGCCCATCGGGACGTCGCATCCCGGAGCATGGGTCGCGGTGACGCCCGCCACGGCGAGCCGCGCGATCTCCTCCTCGGAGACATCGCACAGGTGGGCGATCGTGACGTCGTCGGCGAGCCAGCCCCAGTCCTCGAGGAGGTCGAGCGGGCGGCGGCCGTACTTCTCGAGCGCGATCGCGACATCGACCTGCTCGTTGGCCTGGGTCCGGCGGCGCAGTCCGTGGCGCGCGGCCACCTCGCCGAGCAGCTCGAAGGTCTCGCGCGGGTCGGAGTGCACACCGGCAGGACCGACGGCGAGTTGCAGCATCCCGTCGGCGCTGACCCCGCCCGTTCCGCCCTCGCGCGCTACCGGCAGCAGCGCATCGACGAGCGCCTCCGCCGAGGATGCCGCGGCCTGCGGGTCGTCATGGGCAGCCCCCCGCACGAAGGCGATGCGTCCGCCGAGCGCGCGCGCAGCGCCGCTCGTGGCCCTGGCGATGTCGATGCTGTCTGCGGTCGTCGCGGCTCCCCAGTTCAGGTGGTGATCGGCGACCGTCGTGACGCCGCTCAACAGCCCCTCGGCTACGCCGATGCCTGCCGCGATCGACGCGAGCTCCGGGTCTATGCCGACGCGGGCATATGCCGCAGCCATGGTCGGCAGCCAGGCCGCCATCGGCACGCCCCGGGTCCCCGGCAGGGTGCGGAAGGCGCTCTGCAGCAGGTGGTGGTGGGCGTTCACGAGACCGGGGGTGACCACGCAGCCGGTGACGTCGAGGACGGTCGCCCCTGCCAAGCCGGGGGAACCCGTTCGCCCGCCCGCGGCATCCGCGCCGGTCGCCGCGACGAGGCCGCCGTCGAGCAGGATGTCGCCCCTCGTCTCGGCCGTGCGATCGACGAAGACGGCCTCGGCACCTGTCAGCATGAGCATCTGCTGATCCTGACATGAGATGATGAGCCGATGCCGACCGAGTCCGCTCCGATCGTGGACGCGGCGGAGATCATCGGCTTGGTCGGATCCGTCTTCTACGGCCGCGGCAAGGACTATGCGCGCCGCGCCGCAGTTCGCTCCCTGCACTGGGAAAGCGGCTCCCGGGTGCTGACCGCCATGGTGCAGGGCACCAAGCCGAGACCCTACCGCTGCACCATCGTGATCGGTCCGGCGAGCGGTGGCGGCGGCCGGCCGTTGAGCAGCATATGCACGTGCCCGGTCGGCTTCGATTGCAAGCATGTCGCTGCGACCCTCATCGAGAGCAATGCGAGGCAGTTGCGCAAGTCGGCGTCCTCGGCCCCCGTGCCGACTGCAGCGGACTGGAGGGAACTCGTGAAGGCCGGGGCGGGCGCCGGCACCGGGAGAGCACCGGTCACCCCCATCGGCTTGCTGTTCGAACTGCGTCAGCGGGTGGTGCGCGGCTGGAACGCGCCCCGCTCCGAGGCGCGGTCTGCACGGGCGCAAGGCGCCGTTCGTCGCCTGGGGGTTCGCCCTGTCGTCCGCAGTGCGAGTGGCAACTGGGTGCGCTCAGGGGTGAGCTGGAGCGCGCTCGCCTACCTGGGCAATCGCTTCGGCGTCGATCCGGTGCAGTTGAGCTGGTTCCGCCAGTTCTCGGCGTTGAACCGCTCGTCGCTCGCCATGTACAGCACACAGGATCCGGAATGGATCGAACTCGACGGTTTCCCCAGCTCGCTGCTGTGGCGGCTGCTCGAGCAAGCCGAGGAGCTCGGCATCCCCTTCGTCACCGGGAAGAACGAGAGTGATGTAGAACTCACCACCGCCATCGTGCGTATCGACGTCGCCGGGCAGGGAGGCGGGCTGAGGCTGAGCACCGAGCTCGAGATCGGCGGTCGATCGCGCCCCCTCGACGCCGCAGGCACGATCGGGGACCACGGTGTCTACGCGTGGGAATCGAGCCCGCGCCGGCGCTTCTGGCTCGCACCGCTGCCACGTCATCAGGCGGCGCTGCTCAGGCTTCCGCGCGTGTCGGCAGTCCCCGCCGCCGACGTCGACGAGTTCATGAACGACCACTCGCAGCGGCTCCGTCGCCGCCTCGAGCTGAGAAGCACCGACCCGATGATCCGGCTGCCCGACATCGTGCCGCCCACCATCGTGGTCGCGGTGACGTTCGAGCCGGGGCAGTCGCTGAGCTGGGTGCAGCGCTGGGAGGGGCTGCCCGATGAGGAGACCGCGCAGCGGATGCTGGAGCCGGTCTGGGCGGTCCTGCCCGCGTCCGCCCATCTGGTCGGTATCGAGGCGGCGCAATTCGTCACCGAGACGCTGCCCCGGCTGGAGCAGCTCGAGGTGCGCGTCGACCTGATCGGCGAGCGCCCGGACTACCGGCTGCTCACGGAGCAGCCGCGACTCGTGGTCAGCACGGTGGAGACCGAGGACCGCGACTGGTTCGATCTCGGTGTGACCGTGACGGTCGAAGGGCGTGCAGTTCCCTTCGTGGCCCTGTTCACCGCGCTCTCGAGGGGGCAGATGAGGCTGCTGCTCGCGGACGACACCTACCTCTCGCTCGAGCAGCCGGTCTTCGACGAGCTGCGCCGCCTCATCACGGAGGCGGCTTCACTGGGCGAGTGGGAGACCGGGCTGCGGATCAACCGGTATCAGGCCAGCCTGTGGAGCGAGTTCGAAGACCTCGCCGACGAGACCGAACAGGCTGAGAGCTGGCGGAAGACGGCATCCGGCCTGCTTCGCGGCGTGGAGCCGGTGCCCCAGCCGGAGGGCCTGCGCGCGAGCCTGCGACCCTATCAGCGCGAGGGATTCGACTGGCTGGTCTTCCTCTGGAGCAACGGCCTCGGCGGCATCCTCGCCGATGACATGGGTCTCGGGAAGACGGTGCAGACCCTTGCCCTCGTGGCGCACGCCGCGGCGTCGGGAACGACCTCGCCGTTTCTCGTCGTTGCGCCGACCTCGGTGGTCGCCAACTGGTACGAGGAGGCAGCGCGGTTCGCCCCGGGCCTCACGGTGCGGGGGGTCACTGCCACCCAGGCGAAGAGCGGGATACCGCTGGCCGAGCTGGCAGAGGGAGCGGATATCGTGGTGACCTCCTACGCCCTGTTCCGCATCGACTTCGCCGGCTATCGAGCGCTCGACTGGGCCGGACTCGTGCTCGACGAGGCCCAATTCGTGAAGAACCCGGCTGCGAAGGCCCACGAGTTCGCGGTCGAACTCCCGGCGCCGTTCAAGCTCGCGATAACGGG
>WOYR01000189.1:0-5170 GCA_011620705.1 Microbacteriaceae bacterium
CCCGAGGGTCGCAGCAGCCCGGTCTGGTCGTAGTGCCGCAGGGTGCGCACGGTGATCCCGGTCGCCTCAGCGAGTCGACCGACTCTCCACTCCTGCGCGCCACCTTCTGTGCCTGGGGGCTGTGACTGCTGCTCCATGGCAGCGACTCTAGAAGCTGACGTAACGTCCGTCGCAAGCCCGTACCGGGTCCCAGCCGTACGGCGGCTGCGGCCATCTCATGGAGCACGGCATCGAGCGGGTCGTGCGTGATCTGCTGATGCATCAGATACTGGAGGGGACGGGCGAGATCATGCGGCTCATCGTGGGCCGCGATCTCGGGCATCATCGCCGTCATCCGCGACGACTCGGACGTATCTGAGAAGGTGAAGGCATGAGCTACGAGACCATTCTCACGCGGACCGACGGCCGGGTCGCGACCATCACCCTGAACCGGCCGGAGGCGCTCAACGCGCTCACCTCGACCATGATCGACGAATTGGTGGCGGCGACCGGGGGGTTCGACGCGGATCCGGGGATCGGCGCGATCGTGCTGACCGGCTCGGCGCGGGCCTTCGCTGCAGGCGCCGACATCAAGGAGATGGCCGACAAGAGCTACATGGATGCCTACCTGGGCGACCTCTTCTCTGCGGTGGACCGGCTGTCGCAGCTGCGCACGCCGATGGTCGCGGCCGTCGCGGGCTTCGCCCTCGGCGGCGGCTGCGAGCTGGCGATGCTCTGCGACATCCTGATCGCCGCCGACACCGCCAGGTTCGGGCAGCCGGAGATCAACCTCGGCGTGATCCCAGGGCTGGGCGGTTCGCAGCGCCTGACCCGCGCGGTCGGCAAGGCCCTCGCGATGGACATGGTTCTCACCGGCCGCACGATCGGCGCCGAGGAGGCGCTGCGCGCCGGGATCGCGGCCCGCATGGTCCCGGCGGACAGCCTGCTCGAGGAGGCGGCGGTGGTGGCGCGGACGGTCGCGTCGAAGTCGCTGCCGATCACCATGCTCGCCAAGGAGGCCGTGAACGCCGCCTTCGAGACCACCCTGAACAGCGGCATCCGCTTCGAGCGGCGGTTGTTCCACTCGCTGTTCGCCACCCAGGACCAGAAGGAGGGGATGCGCGCCTTCATGGAGAAGCGCGATCCCGACTTCACCCACCGATGACCACCCGAGCAGCACCAGGAGCAGCGATGACCGACACGACGACCGTGGCCAGGACCGAGGTGCTCGGCACCCGCACCGACCGCCTGATGTGGATCGGCGGGAAGGAGGTCGAGTCGCTCACCGGCGAGTGGCGCCCCGTGAAGAACCCGGCGCACCGCGAGACGGTCATCGCGCGCGTCCCCTCCGCCGGGACCGCCGACCTCGACCGGGCCGTCGCGGCCGCTCACGAGGCCTTCCCGGCCTGGCGCTCGCTGCATTTCACCGAGCGCGCCCGTGCGCTCAGCAGGATCGCCGACGAGATCGAGCAGCGCACGGAGGAGTTCGCCCGGCTGACCGCGATCGACACCGGCAACGCGATCCGCACGCAGGCGCGCCCTGAGGTCGGAACGCTGGTGGCGCTGTTCCGCTACTTCGCAGGCGCGGCGGGCGAGGTCAAAGGCACCGTGCTGCCGGCGGGGGACAACCAGTTGCAGTACACCCGCCTCGAGCCGCTCGGGGTCGTCGGGTGCATCCTGCCCTGGAACTCGCCGCTGATGATCGCCGGCTTCAAGGTGCCCGCGGCGCTCGCCGCCGGCAACACCATCATCATGAAGGCGGCGGATGACGCGCCCCTCACGATCCTGCTGCTCGCCGAGGTCTGCAACAGCCACCTGCCCGCCGGTGTCGTGAACGCCATCACCGGGCGCGGGACCGTCGTCGGGCAGGCGATGGCGGAGCATCCCGGGATCGACAAGGTCTCGTTCACCGGCTCGACCGAGGTCGGCCGAGGGGTCGCCCGCACCGCGGGGGAGCGGCTCGCGCACGTCTCGCTCGAACTCGGCGGCAAGAACCCCTCGATCGTGTTCCCGGATGCGCTCGGCGCGGACGGCGGCGATGAGCTCATCGACGGCCTGCTGCTGTCGTCGCGATTCGCTCGGCAGGGCCAGAGCTGCACCGCGGGTTCGCGGCTCTTCCTGCACGAGGACGTCTACGACGAGGTGCTCGGCCGCCTCAGTGCGAAGCTGGGCGCCATGAAGGTCGGGGACCCGCTCGAGGAGTCCAGCGACATGGGGGCGATCATCAATTCCAGCCAGTACTACTCCATCGCCGACTACCTCGCCGAGGGTCGCGAGAACGCGACCATCACGACGGTGCTGGGCGGGGAGCTGCCGGGAGACGGCCCGCTCTCCGAAGGCTACTTCCATCTGCCGACCGTGTTCGGCGGGGTCAGCAACGACTTCCGGCTGGCGCGCGAGGAGATCTTCGGGCCGGTGCTGGTCGCCATCCCGTGGAAGGACGTCGACGAGGTCATCCGCATGGCCAACGACTCGAGCTACGGCCTGGCCGCCTATGTGTGGACCCACGACCTCGACCGCGCCATCACGACCGCGAACCGGATCGAGGCGGGCTGGGTGCAGGTCAACCAGGGCGGCGGTCAGGTGGTCGGCCAGTCCTACGGCGGCTACAAGCAGAGCGGCATCGGCCGCGAGGTCTCCCTGGAGGGGATGCTGGCGGGCTTCACGCAGACCAAGCAGATCAACATCCGGCTCGAGGGGTAGGCGTGGCCCTGCCTCTTGAGGGCGTCGTCGTCCTCGATCTGACACGTGCGCTCGCCGGGCCGTACGCCACCGCCCTGCTGGGCGACCTCGGCGCGACGATCATCAAGGTCGAGACCAAGAAGGGCGGCGACTCGACGCGCGCCTGGCCGCCCTTCGAGGGCGAGCACAGCCTCTACTTCGACTCGATCAACCGCAACAAGTCGTCGATCGCGATCGACTTCTATTCGGCGGAGGGCGCGGCGCTGCTGCGCCGGATGGCTCTGGACGCGGATGTCGTGATCGAGAACTTCAAGCCAGGCACCATGGCCGAGATGGGCCTGGATCCGGCCGGGCTCCGCGCCGAGAAGCCCTCGCTCATCATCGCATCGGTGAGCGGATTCGGCAGCTCCGGCCCTCTGGCCCAGGCCGCAGGTCTTGACCAGGTGGCGCAGGGGATGTCGGGGCTGATGTCGGTCACCGGCGAGGATGCCGCCCACCCGATGCGCGTCGGCGTGCCGATCGTCGACATCTACGCCGGCGTCTTCACGGCGGTCGGGATCGCGGCGGCCCTGTTCGGGCGCGAGCGCACCGGCGGCGCGCACGGAGGGGTCGGGCGCACCGTCGAGACCTCCCTGCTCGAGGCCGCGATCGCGGTCTCGGCCTTCCAGGGGCAGCGCTACCTCAGCACGGGGCAGATCCCGCAGCCGCAGGGCAACAACCACCCGGTGCTCGCGCCATACGGCGTGTTCGCGACGGCCGACATCCCGATCATCATCGCGGCGGGCGGCGACCGGCACTTCCAGCAGCTCGCCGAGTTGCTCGGCGATCCGGAGCTGGGCTTCGAGGCGGAGTTCGCAACCGGGCGGGCGCGGTCCGAGCACCGGGACGCCCTCACGGCGCGGCTCGAGACCCTGCTCGCGGCGCGGCCTGGGCTCGAGTGGGTCGCCGAACTGCGGCGCATCGGCATCCCCGCCGGACCGATCCTGAACTACGAGCAGGTCTTCCAGGACCCGCAGGTGCGCCACCTCGACATGGTCAAGCGCACCACCCGGCGCGACGGCAGCGCGCTGCCGCTGCTGCGCGGCCCGATCACGGTCGACGGTGCCGCTCCGGTCATCTCGAAGGCGCCGCCCGCGCTCGGCGAGGACACCCGGGCCGTGCTCGACCGGCTCGGTCTCACCGCCGAGCAGATCGACGGCCTCCTCGCGGCGGGAATCGTGGCCGAGCCCGCCCAGCAGCCTTCTCGGGGGACGACCCAGGAGGAAGGGGTCTGATGGCGGAGCTCCGCGTCGAGATCGCCGGCGGCGTGGCGACCCTCACGATCGACAACCCGCATCGCCGCAACGCGCTCACCGGGGCGATGTGGGACTCATTCGCGCCGCTGCTCGCCGGGCTGGCGGCCGACGACGAGGTGGCCGCCCTCGTGCTGCGCGGTGCAGGCGACGACTTCTCGGCGGGCGCCGACATCACCGATCTCGAGCACATCCTGCACGACCCGGATGCGGGCGACGGCGGCCATGTGACGGCGGGGGAGAGCGCGCTCGCCGCCTTCCCCAAGCCCACGATCGCAGCGATCGACGGCTTCTGCGTCGGCGGCGGCTGGGAGCTGGCGGGCGCCTGCGACATCCGGCTCGCCACCGAGCGCTCCACCTTCGGGATCACGCCGGCGCGGCTGGGCATCCTGTACCCGCTGTCGGGGGTGCGGCGGCTGGTGCAGATCGCCGGTCCCGCGGCAGCAAAGCACCTGATCCTCAGCGGCGAGCTGGTGGACGCCGCCACCGCCGCCCGCTGGGGCATGGTCTCGCGCCTGCTGCCGGTCGAGGGCTTCTGGGAGGGCATCGCGGCCTTCGTCGAGGCACTGATCGGCCGCTCCCGGCTGACCCAGCAGGGCAGCAAGGAGCTGATCGACCTGATCGCCGCCGCCGATCCTCGACTGGAGGAGCGCGCCGCGTTCTGGGATGCCGAAGCCGCTCGGGGCGAGGAGGCGGGCATCGGCGCCGCCGCCTTCCTGGCGCGCACCGCGCCGGCGTTCAGCTGGCGGCGCCCCTCATCTGCGCAGGTTGGGCAGGATCGGCGCGGCTGAGATCCCGATCGTCACGTCCACCGGATCTAGTCTGATCCGGTGACCCAGATATCAGAGCTCTTCGATCCGTCCCGCTGGCGGGAGGTGCCGGGGTTCGACGCCCTCGCCGACATCACCTATCACCATGACACCTCCGGCAGGATCGCCCGCGTCGCCTTCAACCGGCCCGAGGTCCGCAACGCCTTCCGCCCGCAGAGCGTCGACGAGCTGTACCGGGTGCTCGACGACGCCCGGCAGAACATCCGCATCGGCGTGGTGCTCATCACCGGCAACGGACCGAGCCCGAAGGACGGCGGCTGGGCGTTCTGCTCGGGAGGGGACCAGCGCATCCGGGGCCGTGACGGCTACCAGTACGCCGACGGCACCGCTGCGACCGGGCGCCTGCACATCCTCGAAGTCCAGCGGCTGATCCGGACCATGCCGAAG
>WOYR01000189.1:5270-7303 GCA_011620705.1 Microbacteriaceae bacterium
GACCGGGCGCCTGCACATCCTCGAAGTCCAGCGGCTGATCCGGACCATGCCGAAGGTCGTGATCGCGGTCGTCCCCGGCTGGGCGGCCGGCGGCGGCCACTCGCTGCACGTCACCTGCGACCTGACCATCGCCAGCGCCGAGCACGGCCGCTTCAAGCAGACGGATGCCGATGTCGGCTCCTTCGACGGCGGCTACGGCAGCGCGTACTTGGCCCGCCAGGTCGGCCAGAAGTTCGCCCGCGAGATCTTCTTCCTCGGCCAGGAGTACAGCGCGCAGCGGGCGTACGAGATCGGCGCGATCAACGCGGTGGTCCCGCACGCCGAGCTGGAGAGCACCGCCATCCAGTGGGCCGAGACGATCCTCGGCAAGTCGCCCACCTCGATCCGGATGCTGAAGTTCTCCTTCAACGCGGTGGACGACGGCCTCGCCGGCCAGCAGGTTCTCGCAGGCGAGGCCACCCGGCTCGCCTACGGGACGGACGAAGCCGTCGAGGGCCGCGACGCCTTCCTTCAGAAGCGCGCGCCCGATTGGGGGCCGTATCCCTGGCAGTTCTGATGGCAGCCTCAGCAAGGCGGCCCGCGTCGGACTAGTCGACGAAGTCGCCGGCGTCCCGTCGGAAGCCGTGCAGTATCTCGTTGAGCTGGTGCACCTGCCCGGAATCGAACCCAGTCCGGGTGAAGACCGCGCTGTTCAGCTCCGCTGTGGCCGCGGCCACCCGCTCGCGCCCCGATGGCGTGATCTCGACGAGCGTCGCCCGCCCGTCCGTCGGGTGGGCGAGCCGCTGCACCAGTCCCGCGGACTCCAGGCGGTCGACCGCGTTGGTGACGCTGGTGGGGTGCACCTGCAGGCGCGCGCCGGCTTTGGCCATCGGCAGCGCCCCGCTGCGGGTGAAGCTCAGCAGGCGGAGCAGCTCGAAACGGGCGAAGGTGAGGCCGAACTGCTTGAGCGAGCCTTCGATCCGCGCCAGCAGGATCTGCTGGGTGCGCATGATCGCGGTGACGGCGGCCATGCCGTCCGCCGCGTCCGCCCAGCCGTGCTCCTGCCAGTGGCGGTGCGCTTCGGCGATGGGATCGGACGGCAGGGGAGTGGGATCTGCCATGCCGTCATCCTGCCATGCCGTCATCCTGCCCCTGAGCGGCCCGGCTCACGGGTCGACCGTGCGCGCCACCAGGAAGTGCCAGCCGAGCCACCACCAGAACAGCAGGATCGTCATCCGCACCGCCCGTTCGCCCAGGATGAGGTCGAACAGCTGGCCGGTCGGTGCGAGGCCCAGGGCGTTTCGGCGCCCGGTCAGCCAGAGCAGGACGCCGACCGCCCCGCAGGCGGCGAACACCAGCGCCGTGAACACGGCCATCAGCGCCGGCCTCCGCGGCTCAGCAGCGCGAGCCCGAGCGCGAGCCAGGCGGCCACGAAGATCGCGCGGAACCAGAGCTGATCGATGGCCGGGTCCAGCAGATCCGAGATCGCCGGGTGCTCGGCCTTCTGCGTTGGGGACATCCGACCCAGCACGAAGGAGGTGAGCTCCCACAAGCAGGTCACGATCCCGGCGACCGCCCAGAGGATCGCGGTGCGCCGCACGGCCGCCGCATCGCCGGGTCGCGGACCGCGCGAGCGGGGCGCAGGCGGCCGCACCCCCGCCCAGGCGACCGGGGCCGCTGCCAGCCCCACGGCGACCAGGACGATCCCGTCGACGATGCCGTGCCGCGGGGTGAGGATGAGCAGCACCCCCGCCGCGGCGGCCCCGGCCAGCACGGGCAGCACCCCAGGGCGCGGCAGCGCTGCGGCGTCCGGCAGCACCCCCAGCGCATCGATGATGAGCGCAACGGCCACGGCCGTGAAGACGACACCGTCGACGGGCGCGTTCCGGATGAATTGCACGGTCGCCGTCACGGCGACGATCGCGATCCACGGGGCCGATCTGAGGCGCGTCCTCGCCGTGTTCGAAGCGACGGCCGCCTGCGGGTTACTGGGCCCTTCCGCTGTCACGCCCCGAGGCTACGCCCGTGCGGCGCCGGACCGCCCGCCGCACCAG
>WOYR01000101.1:0-420 GCA_011620705.1 Microbacteriaceae bacterium
ACGCTCATCGACTACCGTCAGCACGGCGGCAACGTGGTGGGCGTGCACTCCGACACGCTGCACCGTCGGGTCGACCGTGTGCTGGAGCCGCGCGCCGGCCGCAACCGGGGGCTGGCGCAGCGGGCCGAGGATCTGCTCGCGCGCGCCCGTGAGCTGGGAGTACCGGCGGAACGGCTCGAGCTGCTGCAGGCGAAGGCGGCGTTCGAGGCGGCACGTGCGGGACTGCCGGCGGTCCGGCTCGCGCGGCTGCCCCGGATCGCGCGATTGGCGGCCTCGGGAGGCTACGGCCGGCTGGCCAGCCAGGGCCGGCTCGACATTCTCAGAGACCTTCTCCAGCCGGCGTGATCGGCCCGGGTGCCATCGGGTCCTGCAGCGCCGAGCGCCGGCGCACCCGCCACTCGTTGAGGTCGCCCATCAGCA
>WOYR01000101.1:430-2140 GCA_011620705.1 Microbacteriaceae bacterium
GGGATGCCTTGAGATCCCAGATGGCGAACATGGTCCAGCCGAATTCGACGAGCATCGAGCTCTCGTCGAGCGAAATCATGATGAGCGCGACGAGCACGGCCGCGGGCCAGCCGTAGACGAGCCTGCGGCGTCGGGCGGGCAGCAGCCAGGAAGGTCTGCGCCGGCCGAAAGGCACAGCGCCCTCGCGTACCTGCCGTCCGGAGTGGTCGCAGCGAACGCCGCCTGGCTCTTCCTGGCGGTAATCGCATCAACCCTCGACCGCGCCGCCGCTACAATCACCGGGCTCGCGTTGTTCGATCTCGCCCGTGAAGGCTCTCGATGAGGGTTGGGAGGTCACTGCCCACCAGGTCGAGGCTCACGCAAAGCAATGCAGGAGGGTGGGCATATCAGGCCTCCGGCTTCGGCGCCGCCTGCAGCGCATTCCGCCACGACAGCTCCTGCGACGCCTTCGTGCAGCAGATGACGAAGGTCATCCAGCCGAAGTCCGAGAGGATCGAGCTCTCGGCCAGCGACACGATGATGAGCGCGACCAGGGCCGCCGCGGGCCAGGCGAACACCACGCTGCGCCTGGCGCCCGCGAGCAGCCATGAGCGGGCGAACGCGAGCCCGACCATCCCGATGAAGATGACCACGCCGATGAAGCCGAGTTGCAGCCAGACGTCGAGGAAGGTGTTCAGGGCGGAGTCCACGCGGCGGTCCGGCGATGCGGCGAGTGCCGAGAACGGGAAGATGCCGACCCGCCATGGCCCGATCCAGCCCCAGCCCTGCAGCGGATTCACGGAGGCGAGCGCGATGACCTGCCGCCAGAGGTCGATCCGGAACTCGATCGCACCCGAGGCGTTGAACAGCTTGATCACGGGCGACCGCGCGGCGAAGAGCAGCGCCGACCCGATCACCGCCAGCGCCAGGATCACGAACTGCCAGACGCGGCGCCGCTCCGGCCGCACCCGCCGCACCAGGTAGATCACGAGCGCGGCGAGGCCGACCACCAGGCTGCCGAAGGCGATCACGGGCGACTGGGTCAGCACGATGCAGAGGGCGGCCAGGATCATCGATGGCACCGAGACGATCCGGGTCACCGAACGCGTCCTGTGCTCGGTGGCGAAGCTGATCATCCCGACGATCGCCACCAGCCCCAGCTGGTCGCGCGACGGCTCGATGCCCGAGATCGGGCCGAGCGTGCCCAGGTTGCCGTGCACCGCCAGGAACGGCAGCGGCATGTCGATCAGGATGCCCGAGAAGATCTCGATCCCGAGCGACAGCGCCAGCACCACCCGCAGCACGTCGCCGAAGGCCCGGACGATCTGGATGGTGTCCCGCGAGATCGCCACGAACAGCCCGATCAGGGTGAAGGCGAGCAGATAGCCGAGCCCGCACGCCGTCGCCCACTGGTAGGAGCTCCAGATGAGCGATGCCGCGGCCCAGATCAGGAAGACCAGCAGCGACACCGGCAGCAGTGCCCGCCAGCGCACCTCCTCCTGCCGGGCCAGGAACGACATCAGCATGAGCGCGATGGCCACCACGAGCGCCGCGAGGAACCCCGCCCATCCGAGCGTCCGCTGGAGGAAGAACGCTGCGGCCCCGAGGGCGATGCCGATCGTGGCCAGCGCGTGCGCCAGCCGCGCCGATCCGGCCATGGCCATGAGCAGGCCGCGGCGCGAGGAGGGGACGGGTTCAGGCATCCGGCTCAGGCATCCGACCAGGCGTCCG
>WOYR01000101.1:2240-7287 GCA_011620705.1 Microbacteriaceae bacterium
TCCGACCAGGCGTCCGGCTGCGGCTGCGGCTCCGGTTCTGGCTCCCGCTGCGAGGTGCGGATGGCGGCGATCAGCAGCAGCGCGAAGCAGATCTCGACCAGCAGGCGGCTCTCGGCGATGCTGTGCACGATCAGGGCGACCATCACCAGGAACGGGAAGACGTCGACCAGTCGGGATGCCCGCCGCTCGGTGTCGATCGCCTGCAGCCAGCTGCGCACGAGCGTGGTCAGCACGAGCAGCCCGAACACGATCAGGCCGATCACGCCGAGCTGGAGGTACACATCGATCCAGGCGTCGTGCGCCTGCAGGTAGGTGACGCCTTTGATCACGGCGAGGTTCTTGAACGGCTCGACCCACGGTATCCAGTAGCTCACCCAGCCCCAGCCGGCCGCCGGCCGCTGGTCGGCCAGCTCGAGCACCCTGCCCCAGATGATGGTGCGGTTGGTGAGCTCCGGGCTCTTGCCGAGCAGGTTCAGGATGGCGCCGTTGGCGAAGACGCCGACCGCGGCGATCCCGAGGGCGACGAGCGCGCCGCCGCCGTAGACGATCCCGCGCCGAGCTCCGGAGGTGGCCCGCACCAAGGCCAGGAACACGCCGGCGACGACCACCGCGGCAAGGGCGATGAGCACGGTCGAGGAGCGGGTCAGCGCGAGGGCGGCGATCGCGACGACCCCCCAGAAGACGAGCCATGCCCGGGATGCAGTGCCCGAGATCCACTGCACGGTGAAGACCACGAGCGCGAGCAGCGCGACCAGCGCGAGCAGGTTGGAGTTGCCCTGGATGCCCTGGATCCGCCCGCCGTGGAAGAGCAGATCGCGCGACCAGTAGAAGGCGAGCGGGATCTTGTCGAGCTTGGAATAGTCCACGAACAACGGCAGGACCGGATGCCGGATGAAAGCCGCCACGACGAACTCGAAGATCAGCGACAGGCCGAGGATCCAGCGCAGGGCCACCCCGAAGGCGCGCAGCATCGTCTCCATGTCGATCACGAGCGACAGGAAGACCGCGAAGACGGTGGTGGCGAGGGTGGCGGCGATGCCGATCGCGGTGGCGCCGGGGTAGTCCGACCAGAAGATCGAGACCACGATCAGCACCAGGAAGGCGATCAGCGTGAACGGCAGGCGGCGCAGCTCGACCCGGGCGCGCACCAGCTCGACGACCGCCAGGACCACCAGGACGATGCAGATCGCCAGCCAGCCCCACCAGCTGAACAGGTTGCGCCAGAGGTCGCCCGCGGCCAGCGTGAAGAAGCCGAACGCTGCCAGGTGCCGCTGGTAGGCCTCTCTGCGACTCATGCGTTCAGGCTAGCGGCGGAGGCGGAGCGCATCGGTGAACCGGCTTGCTACCTTGGTGCGAGCAGACCCGGGGAGAGGCGCGGATGTTCGTCGAGATCACCAACACCCCGCGCGACTACGCCTGGGGCTCGACGACCGCGATCGCCGGGTTGCTCGGCACCGCACCGAGCGGCCGACCGGAGGCCGAGCTGTGGCTCGGGGCGCACCCCGGATCCCCGGCTCGGCTCGTGGGCGTTCAGATCAACGGCCGCGGCGGCACCCTCGCCGATCTGGTGCCTGGGCGGCTGCCGTTCCTGCTGAAGGTGCTGGCCGCGGCATCCCCGCTCTCGCTGCAGGCGCACCCGACCACCGCGCAGGCCGAGGCCGGATTCGCGGCCGAGAACGCCGCGGGCATCCCGCTCGACGCGCCCGAGCGCAACTACAAGGACGCCTTCCACAAGCCGGAGCTCATCTACGCGCTCAGCGATCCGTTCCGCGCCCTGTGCGGGTTCCGGCCGGTCGCCGAGACTCGTGCCCTGCTGCTGCCCGTCTCGGGCGACGCGCGGATCGCGCCGCTGCTGCAGCGGCTGGTCGACGACGCGTCGTTGAAGCCGGTCTTCGAATGGCTCATCACCCGCGGGCCGGGCGTCGATGATCTGATCGAGGCGGTGGTCGAGGCTTCGGCGGTCGATGCGGGCGCCGTCGCCGACGACGTGTCGTGGGACACGGTGCGGCGGCTGGCGGATGCGTTCCCCGGCGACCCCGGCATCGCGATCTCGCTGCTGATGCACACGGCCGTGCTTTCGCCTGGTCAGGTGCTCTACCTGCCGGCCGGCAACATCCACGCCTACCTGGAAGGGCTCGGCATCGAGCTGATGGCGGCGAGCGACAACGTGCTGCGCGGCGGCCTCACCCCCAAGCACGTCGACGTGCCCGAGCTGCTCGAGGTGCTCGACTTCCGCCCGCTGCCGCTGCCGTACCTCGAGCCGTCGCGACCCCGAGCAGGCGTCGCGGTCTTCCGGCCCGATGTGCCCGACTTCGTGCTGACGGCGGTGTCGCCGGATGCCGCGGCCGCGGGTGTCACGGTGCCGCTCACGGGCCCCGCCATCGCGTTGTGCACGAGCGGCGCCGTCACGATCGACGGCCACTCCCTGGAGCGCGGGCATGCTGCCTACCTCGCCGACGAGCCGTCGCTGTCGGTCTCGGGCGACGGGATGCTGTTCGTCGCCTCGACCGGCGCGGGGTAGGGCGTCGCGCGTCCCTTCCTTCACAGAACACAGATTCGAGTGTTTTGCACCAATGTTTCGGTGATACTAGAATCTGTGTTCCTCTCGTGGGAGAATCATCACGTGAGCATCTCCACCACCGTGCGGCTCGAGGTCCCGTCCCTCGACGGCATCGAGCGCGCCGACGATCTCACCCTGATCGAGGCGATGCGCCGCTGGGCCGAGCTGCGCCGTTCTGCCGACGCCGGACTCGCGCGCATTGCCGGCATCGTGGCGGCGCGCTCCACGCTCGAACTCGGCTACGACGGGCTCGCGCAGCGGGCCGGCCTGCGGACCGCCGATGCCCTGGTGTCGCAGCTCACCGGAACATCCGGAGCTGAAGCGCGCGCGATCACGGCAGCCGGCACGATGATGAACGATCCGCAGCCGTGGCTGGGCGAGGTCGCGGAGCGGCTGGCAATGGGCGAGGTGTCGGTCGGGGCCGCGGCGGCGATCCAGTCCGGCCTGGGATCCCCGTCGCCGGCTGTCGCCGCTGATGATCTGGCGGATGCCGCGCACGAACTGCTGACGAACTCGCACCAGCTCCCGCCCGAGAAGGTGGCCCGCCGCGCACGCGAACTGCGCGACGAACTCGATGAGAGCGGGGTCGGCGATCGCGAGGCCATGCTGCGCGGGAGGCGCTTCCTGCGGCTGATCCCGCAGTCGGACGGGATGACACGGCTGATCGGCCTGCTCGACCCGGAATCCGCGGCCATCGTCACCGACGCCGTCGATGCCGTGACGGCTCCGCGACGCGGCGGGCCGCGGTTCGTCGACCCCGACGCGGTGGCTCGTGCCGACGCGATCGTCCGCGACGAACGAAGCACAGAGCAGCTCACCCTCGACGCCCTCGTCGAAATGGTGCGGATCGCCGGCGCTGCCGATCAGGGACGCGTCTTCGGGACGCGACGGCCGGCGGTGCGGGTGCATGTCGCGCTCTCCGACCTTCAACGGGGTGCAGGAACCGCGCATCTGGAAGGCCAGCCGATCGCCGTCTCCGTGCAGACCGCGGAACGGATCGGCTGTTCGAACGGTCTCCTCGGCATCATGTTCGACAACCGGGGCTGCGCGTTGCGGCTCGGCCGCAGCCGACGGCTGTTCACCGAGAACCAGCACACGGCACTCGCCGCGATCTGGGGAGGATGCGCCGCCCCCGGCTGCGACCGGCCGCCCTCCTGGACCGAAGCACATCATATTGACGAGTGGAAACGCGACCACGGCCGCACCGATGTCGCCGACGGCATCCTCCTCTGCCGGCACCACCACATGCTCATCCACAACAATCACTGGCGAATCAGACGCAACGGCGCCGAATATCTGCTCGAACCACCGCCAGGCGATCCGCTGCACCGCCATGCCCGGGCACTGGTGCCGAAGAACCCCGTGCATCGGCGATCCGCGGCGCGCGTCGGGTGACTCGGCGAGCGACGTGCGAGCAGCTCGCTGCAAGCCCGGGCGGTGGTGAGCGCGGCTACCCCGCCGCGCGCTCCCCGAAAGCGCGCCGGTAGTTCGTCGGGGTCGTCTGCAGCACCTTCAGGAAGTGGTGCCGCATCACGGCGGCCGCGCCGAATCCGGTCAGCTGCGCGATCTGCTCGAGACCCTCGTCGGTCTGCTCGAGCAGCTGCTGCGCGCGCAGGATGCGCTGCCGGTTGAGCCAGGCGGCGGGAGTGGTGCCCGACTCCGCCCGGAACTTGCGGGCGAAGGTGCGCGGGCTCATGAGGGCGCGGCGCGCCAGCTGGTCGACGGTCAGGTCCTCGTCGAGGTGCTCCAGCATCCACTCGGTGACCGCGGCCAGCGAGTCGGTGCGGCATTCGGGGATCGGCGACTCGATGTACTGGGACTGCCCGCCGTCGCGCTGCGGCGGCACCACCATCCGGCGCGCGATCGCATTGGTGGCGGCCGCGCCGAGCTCGGTGCGCACGATGTGCAGGGCGGCGTCGATGCCCGCCGCGGTTCCGGCGCTGGTGACCACTTTGCCGTCCTGCACGAACAGCACATCGGCGTCGACATCGATCGAGGGGTGCCGCCGCCGCAGCCGGTCCACGTGCATCCAGTGGGTGGTGGCTTTGCGCCCGTCCAGGATGCCCGCCTCCGCCAGCACGAACGCCCCGCTGCACACGCTGAGCACCCAGGCGCCGCGCTGCTGCGCATCCCGGATCGCCTGCAGCACCCGGGCGTCCGTCTGCTCATCGCCCATGCCGCGGATGTGGTGGGCCGGCACCGCGATCAGGTCGGCGTCGGCCGCGATGCTGAGGTCCTGGTCGATGACCATGTCATAACCGAGACTGGTGCGCACCGGGCCGGGCTCCGCGGTGGCGATCGCGAACTCGAAGCTCGGGCCGCCGCTGTCGCTGCGATCGATGCCGAACACCTCGCAGACCACCCCGAACTCGAAGGGGGCGACCCCGGGCATGGCGATCAGGACGATCTTGTTGAGCACGGCGCCTCCTGGACTTGCCGACTCGGCCGGCCGTCTCGGGATGCTCGGGATGGCTGGGATGCTCGGGA
>WOYR01000155.1 GCA_011620705.1 Microbacteriaceae bacterium
TCGTCGGGCAGGACCCGTATCCGACGCCCGGGCATCCGGTCGGCCTCGCGTTCTCGGTCGATCCCGCCGTGCGTCCCGTGCCCCGCAGCCTGCAGAACATCTACCAGGAGCTGCGCAGCGACCTGGGCATCCCGACCCCGGCGAACGGCGATCTCACCCCGTGGACGCGGCAGGGCGTCATGCTGCTCAACCGGGTGCTGACCGTGCAGTCCGGCATCCCGGGATCGCACCGCGGCAAGGGGTGGGAGGCGGTGACCGAGCACGCGATCCGGGCCCTGGTGGCGCGGGGCGGCCCGCTCGTGGCCATCTTGTGGGGGCGGGATGCCGGCACGCTGCGAACGCTGCTCGACGGCATCCCGGTCATCGCGTCCGCGCACCCCAGCCCGCTCTCGGCCGGCAGCGGATTCTTCGGCTCGAAGCCGTTCAGCCGGGCGAATGAACTGCTGGTCGCGGCCGGCGCGACACCGGTGGACTGGAGCCTCGGCGCGACGCAGGGCTCGACGTAGGATCGGCGCATGCTGGAGGAGGAGTACAACCCGCGGCGGAAGCTGCCGCCGCACCTGCGGCCGGTCCCACCGAGTGAACCCGCCTTCTCGTTCGAGCTGCGCCAGGCGACCGAGCGCGATCTGCCCGACATGCTCGAGATCTACAACCACTACGTCGCGAACAGCACCGTCACCTTCGACGAGGATGCGCTCACCCTCAGGGAGATGCGCCACAAGTACCGCGATGTCGAGCGCCTCGGCTTCCCCTGGCTGGTCGCGGTCTCGTCCACCGGGATGATCCTCGGCTACTGCTATGTGACGCCGTGGAAGGCGAAGGCGGCATACCGCTACACGGTGGAGGACTCGATCTACCTGAGCCCGGCCGCGACGGGCAAGGGCGTCGGCAAGGCGCTGATGGCCAGGATGCTCGACGACGCCAGGGCCGCGGGCATCAAGGAGGTGATCGCGGTCATCGCCGACAAGGGGGCTGAGGCCTCGATCGCGATGCACGAGAGGTTCGGCTTCAAGAAGATCGGCGAGATGGGCAGGGTCGGGTTCAAGTTCAACCGCTGGCTGGGCACCGTGCTCATGCAGAAGAGCCTGAAGGGCGGCCCGAGGGCTGTGAGGGCTGCGAAGTAGCCGCCCTGCCGCTCCGACCCGCGAAAGTACGGGGTTTCACGTACTTTCGCGGCCGAGGGTACGGGGTTGCGCGTACTTTCGCGGCGGGGGTGCCCGCTCTGCGTCCATGACCGCACGGCAGCCGGACGGCGCTGCGCCTAGGCTCGGCTCGTGTTCGAACTCCACCACCTGACCGCGCTGGAGCAGTTGGACTGGCTTCGTCGCGGCGAGGTCACGCCGCGCGAGCTGGTCGACCACTACCTGGCCCGGATCGCGCGCCTCGATGGGCCGTCGGGAAACGGCGGGCCGGAGGGGCTCGGCGCCTTCGTCGAGGTGACCGCGGAGTCCGCCCGCGCGCGCGCCGATGCGATGCTCCAGCAGTCGAGAGCGGTCGCGCTCTGGGGCCTGCCATCCGCCGACAAGGACCTCGTCGACCGGGCGGGGGTACCCACCCGTTACGGCTCGCGGGCGTTCGCCGACAACATCCCCGAGACCTCGGACCCGCTGGTCGAGGTGCTCGACGCGGCCGGCGCCATCAGCCTCGGCAAGACGAACACGCCCGAGTTCGGGATGCCCAGCTACACCGAACCGCTGGCGGGCCGGCCGGCGCGCAACCCCTACGACACCGCCCTCGGATCCGGCGGCTCGAGCGGGGGAGCCGCGGTCGCCGTCGCGGCGGGCCTGCTCCCCGTCGCCCCGGGGTCGGACGGGGGCGGCTCGGTGCGCATCCCGGCGGCCGCGACCGGACTGGTGGGTTTGAAGCCGTCGCGCGGCCGGATTCCCGCCAGCCCCGGCTTCACCAGCCTCGGCGGACTCGCTGTCGCCGGCCCGCTCGCCCGCACGGTGACCGACGCCGCGCTCCTGCTGGATGCGATGATCGGCGACGGCCGGATCGCCGGCAATTGGCACTGGGCGACCGCGGCGCCGAGCTGGGACGGCGGCGCGTACCTCAACGCCGCCGAGCGCGGGGAGGGCCGGTTCCAGCTGGGCGTGACGACGAGCTCGCCCTGGGAGACCTCATACGAGATCGTGGTCGCGCCCGAGGCCGAGGCCGCGCTCCGCGCGGCGCGCGAGCACCTCGACGCGATCGGGCACGGGCTCGAGGAGTTCCGGCTGGAGCCGGAGGAGGGCTACGCCCCGGCGTTCACGACCCTCTGGCAGGGCGGCGCGTCGGGCATCCCGATCGAGGGGGAGCAATTCGATCAGGTCGAGCCGCTGACCCGCTGGCTGGTCGAGACCGGGCGCCGGGTCGGCTCGCGCGAACTTGCAGCCGCACTCGGCTGGTTGACGGACTACGAGCACCGCCTCATCGGGCAGCTCGCCCGTTTCGACGCCGTGCTGACGCCGAGCCTGGCGATGACGCCTCGGCCGATCGGATGGCACGACCCCGAGGATGCGATGCACAACTTCGGCCAGCAGGTGCAGTACACGCCGTTCACCAGTTTCGTGAACGTCAGCGGGCTGCCCGCGATCACGCTCCCCGTGCACGTCACCGACGCCGGGCTCCCGATGGGTGTGCAGCTGATCGGGCGTCCGGGCCGGGAGGACGTGCTGCTCGCGATCGGCGCGCAGCTGGAGCGCCGGCTCAACTGGCAGCAGCGGCACCCGCCGCAGTGGTGAGCGCCCGCCTCAGTACCCGCCGCGCTCCAGCCCGGCCTCGACCTCGAAGCGGTTCCCGCGCGCGTCCGCGCCTGCCGCGATGTAGAGGGGGAGGAAGCACAGGCCGTACTTCTTCCACTGCCGGGTGTGCACCCGTTCGTGCTCGAGCACTCCCTCGCGGATGTTGTCGCGGGTGAGGTAGATCGCGCCGATCGTCGTGCCCCCGCGCCCGAAAGCCCATGCCGGCAGTGTCACGAACGAGTACAGGCCGCTCCGGCGGCCCCAGTGGCCGAGCAGCAGGCAGCCCCAGAGGAACGCCGCAGCGGTGGCGAACCAGTAACCCGGCCGGGCGACCGCCGGCAGCAGCAGGAACCGCCGCAGCCCCGGGATGCGCACCGCCCCGGCGACGCACCGCGCCATCCAGCGGGCGAAGCCGCTCGGATCGACCGGTGCCACATAGGGGGTCGCCGTGAACGGCATCAGGCGGTGCCGCGCCCATCCGCCTCCAGGAAGCGCAGCCACACCTCGCTGAGCGTCGGATAGGCGGGAACGGCGTGCCAGAGCCGTTTGAGCGGCACCTTGCCGACGACCGCGATCGTCGCCGCCTGCAGCATCTCGCCCACCTCGGCGCCGACGAAGGTCGCACCGATCAGCACCTCCTGCTCCGCGTCGATGACCGCGCGGGCGCGGCCCTCGTAGTGGTCGGCGATGGCGCTGGCGCCGGCGATCCAGCTCAGGTCGTAGTCGACGACCCGGATGTCGTAGCCCGCCTCGGTCGCACTGGCCTCCGTGTGCCCCACCGATGCCACCTCCGGATCCGTGAAGATCACCTGAGGAACCGCCTCGATGTCGGCGGTGGCCACGTGCCGCCCCCACGGGGCGTCGTCGATCGGCTCGCCCTTCGCGCGCGCCGCGATCACGTCGCCCGCCGCGCGAGCCTGGTACTTGCCCTGGTGCGTGAGCAGGGCGCGGTGGTTCACATCGCCGACCGCGTACAGCCAGTCGAAGCCGGAGACCAGCATCGTGTCGTCGACGGTGAGCCAGTGGCCGGGCGTGATGCCGATCGTCTCGAGGCCGAGGTCCATGGTGCGGGGCGCGCGGCCGATCGCGACGAGCAGCTCCTCGGCGATCACCCGCATGCCCTGGGTCGATTCGAGCACGACGTTCTTCTCGGTGCGGTGCACAGAGGCGAGCTCGGCTCCGAGCACGACCGTGACGCCGAGCTTCTCCAGGGACGCCTGCACCGCCTCGCCGGCGAAGGGCTCGAGGTTGGCCAGGAGAGGGCCGCGCGAGAGCAGGGTGACGCGGCATCCCATCGAGGCGTACGCGGTCGCCATCTCGCAGCCGACCACGCCGCCCCCCAGGATCGCCAGGCTCGCGGGCACGCTCTTCGCGCTGGTCGCCTCGCGGCTGGTCCACGGCTTCGCCTCCGCGAGCCCGGGGATATCGGGAAGCAGCGGGTCGCTCCCGGTGCTGACGGTGACGGCATGGGTGGCGACCAGCTCGGTCACGGTGCCGTCGTCCGCCGTCACGGTGAGGCGCTTGGGCCCGGTGAAGCGGGCGTGGCCGCGGATCAGCTCGATCCCGGCGCTCTTCACCCAGCTGACCTGGGATGCGTCGTCCCAGTCGTGCACGATGGCGTCGCGCCGGCGCAGCACCCCGAGCCGGTCAGCACCGCCGGAGACGGACTGCTTCGCGCCATCCACATCCTGGGCCGCGCGCAGCACCGAGCCGGCGCGCAGCAGCGCCTTCGAGGGCATGCACGCCCAGTACGAGCACTCACCGCCGACGAGCTCAGACTCGACGAGCGCGACCTTCAACCCGCCCTTCGTCGCGTAGTCGGCGACGTTCTCGCCGACCGCCCCCGCTCCGATGACGATCAGATCGAACTCGCGTGCGGACATGGCATCATCATCCCTTCTCGGCCCCTCCCGGTATCGGCTGCGGAGTCTCGGCTGATCTCACCTCGGCCTAGGCGTTCAGCCCCAGCGCCGCGATCACGCGCAGGATCGTCGGCGCGTCCTCACCGGCATCCTCGGCGTTGGCCGGCGCGTAGGAGGCGATGGTCGCGCCTGCCAACTCGAAACGGGCGCGCAGCGCCTTGATCGCTGCCACGAGGCCCGCACCGCTGAGCCCGAAGGGTTCGGGTTCGAGCAGTCCGAGCAGTTCGCCGGGGTCGAGCACATCGAGGTCGATGTGCAGGTAGACCGATTGCGCGCCGGTCTCGGCCACGGCATCCACCAGCGCGGCATGGCCGCCCAGCTCCTCGACCGAGAAGGAGCGGATGCCGGCCTCGGCCGCGAAGGCCTCCTCGCCGGGGTCCCAGGAGCGAGCGCCCGCGAGCATGACGCGTCCCGAGGCCACCAGCTCGTCGTCGAGGATCGAGCGCAGCACCATGCCGCCGTACGCGCCCGATGGGGAGCTCTCGGCCGAGTTGAGATCCGGATGCGCGTCGAACCAGATCAGCGCCAGGTCGCCGCGCCGGTCGACGGCGTGCGCGACCGCGGCCGAGGACACGCCGCAGTCGCCGCCGATCACCACGGCCACGTCATCCAACTCGCCGAGCGTGTCGCGCAGCCGTTCGCGCACCAGCTGGAGCGAGCTGAACCGGGCGATCCCCGTGCCCTGCTCGTCGCCGGCCTCGAGCGGGACGGCGACCTCGCGGGTGGTCGCCGCAGGCAGGTCTTCGCGGATCGCCGCAGCGCCCTCGGCGAGGCGCATCGCGCGCGAGGAGGGGGAGCCCTGCCACTGGGGCACGACGACGAAGGCAGCGGCCACGCAGTCACTCTAAGTGCTGGAGTCGCGAGCCGGGCCCATGCGCTCGGCTCAGCGCCGGCCGGGCCGCACCGACGCGGCGAGCGCCGCTTCCAGCTCGGCGGCGGTGAGTTCCGCCCCGTAGCCGGGAGTGCCGACGTCGATGCGCCAGCTCTCCGAGAGCCGGCCGACGTCGACCGTGTCGAAACCGATCCCGTCGATGAAGTCCGCGACCGCCTTCTTGGCGGGCTCGTCGTCACCGGCGATCGCCAGCGCGCGCCGGCCGGGCGTGCCGCTCGGCGTCGCCGTGCTCAGGATCTGCATGGCCTGGATGTGGTTGAACGCCTTCACGATCCGAGAGCCGACCAGGTGGCGCTGCAGCACCCCTGAGACGGTGATCGCGCCGTTCTCGACCTCGTCGAAGACCCCGTCGCGCTCGGGGTAGTAGTTGTTGGTGTCCATCACGATCTTGCCGACGAAGGGCTCGACCGGCAACTGGTTGATGGCCCCGAAGGGGATGGTCACGACGAGCAGGTCGCCCGCACGGGCGGCCTCAGCGGTGGTGGCCGCTCGCGCGCGCGGGCCGAGCTCGGCCACCAGCCCGGCGAGCGTCTCCGGTCCGCGCGAGTTGCTGAGCACCACTTCGTCGCCGCGAGCGATCGCCGCGCGCGCGATCGAGGAGCCGATGTTGCCTGAGCCGATGAATCCGATGGTGGTCATGCCTCCATCACAGCAGATCAGCGGAGCGTGGCGCTCGCGGATGGGCCCGTGACGAGAACCGGGCCGGTGTCGGTGCTCACGGTGAGGGCCGCCGAGAGCTGGTACACGCCCGGCCCGGCCTCGGGCAGATCGGACCGGAAGCTCGGCGCACGATCATCCGCGGGGCTGCAGACCAGCGGCTCGAAGCTGGTCGAGAACGTCATCCTGGCGCCCGGGGCCAGGTCCAGCAACTGCGCGAGCTGCGGGACCGCTCCGTTGCTGTGCCAGAGCACGGTGCCGTTCTTCGAGAGCGTGATCGCGGGGAACGGCGAGAGCGAGCCGGCGACCTCCGCGCCGCCGGTGTTCGTCAAGGTCACCGTGACCGGGATGCCGCGGGCGCTCGCCGCCGCATCCACCGGGGTCACGGTGAGCACGAGCCCGTTCTTCGCGGGCGCAGGTGTCGCGAGCGCGCCGCCGCAGAGGTTGATGGTCGCCGCCGGCGCGGGCGCGCCATCGGCCGCCCCGCCTCCCTCGTTCGCGTACTGCGGCGCCTTCGCGCCGGGCGCCGAGGCCGCCGATCCCGCCCCGGCCTGCCCGAATTGCGAGCCCAGGACCCCGATCGACACCGGCACGATGATCCCGATCGCGGCGAGCGATGAGACCAGTGCGACCGCGATGACCCGCGGGCGGCGACGGGCACGGCTACGGCGCAGCACGGCATCCAGGCCGATCCCGGGCCCGGTGGGGGGTCGATCGTCATCGTGATGGAACCGCTCGCGCAGTTCAGCTTCGCTCGGCATGGAGTTCTCCTTGAGCGGCTTCGTGGTTCGGGATGTCGTGGGCCGGGTCGAGCGCGACGGCAAGCTTGGCGAGCCCGTCGCTGAGGTATCGCTTGACCGTCCCGGCACTGATGCCGAGCGTCGATGCGATGCCGGCGACCGTGAGGTCGTCGTAGTAGCGCAGCACGAGGCAGGCCCGCTCGCGCGGCGTGAGCTTGCGGAGCTCCTCGTGCAGGTCGAGCTTGGCGTCCACCGCTGGGGTGTCGGACTCGCGCCGCTCGGGCAGGTACTCGAGTGGGGCGACCCGGCGCCAGCGG
>WOYR01000082.1 GCA_011620705.1 Microbacteriaceae bacterium
GCGGGCGCAGCAGCCGGGGTGGGCGGGAGAGTCGGGCTCGGCTGGGACACGGGAGCCGGCCGGGACACAGGAGCCGGCGCGACCGGAGCGGGCGCGGGGGCCGGAGGAGCGGCAGCGGGCGCGGGGGCCTGCGCGACCACCGGAGCGGGCGCGGGGGCCGGCGCGACCGGAGCGGCAGCGGGCGCGGGCTCCGGAGCGGCAGCGGGCTCCGGCTGGGCAGCCGGAGCGGGCTCGGCGACGGGCACGGGCGCCGGTTCCGGCGCAGCCTCGGGGACAGGGGCAGCGGCAGGCGCTGGGGCAGCGGCAGGCGCTGCGGCGGTGGCATCCGCTCCGTCCCCGATGGTGACGAGCGCGGTTCCGACATCGACGGTCTCGTCCTCCTGCACCAGGATGGCTTCGACCACGCCGGCCACCGGCGAGGGGATCTCGGTGTCGACCTTGTCGGTCGAGACCTCGAGCAGCGGCTCGTCGACCTCCACGCGGTCACCGACCTTCTTGAGCCAGCGGGTCACCGTGCCCTCGGTCACACTCTCTCCGAGTGCGGGAAGGCTGACGGATTCGCTCATCAGTGATGCTCCTTAGTGCAAAGCGTGTGGTACTAGCTTAGGTCCGGGCACTGCCGCTGAATCGGGGGCGCGGCTCAGACGGCGTGAAGCGGCTTGCCGGCCAGGGCGAGGAACGCCTCGCCCAGTGCCTCGTTCTGGGTCGGGTGGGCGTGGATGAAGGGAGCGATGTCCTCCGGATACGCCTCCCAGTTCACGGCCAGTTGCGCCTCGCCGATCAACTCGCCGACGCGGGCGCCGATCATGTGGACGCCGAGCACGGGTCCGTCGTTCAGACGAACCACCTTGACCGATCCGGAGGTCTCGAGGATGTGGCTCTTGCCGTTGCCGGCGAGGTTGTAGTCGTAACTGGTGACGGCATCCGCCCCGTACTTCTCGACCGCCTTCGCCTCGCTCAGGCCGACCGAGGCGACCTCGGGGTCGGAGTATGTGACCTTCGGGATGTTGATGTCCTCGACCACCACCGGGTTCAGGCCGGCGATCTCCTCCGCGACGAAGATGCCCTGCATGAAGCCGCGGTGCGCGAGCTGCAGACCGGGGACGATGTCGCCGACCGCGTAGACGCCGGGCACGCTCGTGTGCAGCCGCTCGTTCGTGATCACGAAGCCGCGGTCCATCGTGACCCCGGCCTCCTCGTATCCGATGTTCGCCGTCAGCGGCCCGCGCCCGACCGCGACGAGCAGCAACTCGCCATCGAAGGTCTGGCCGTCTTCGAGAGTGACGACGACGCCGTTGTCGTCCTGGGTCACGCTCTGGAAGCGCACGCCGAGGCTGAAGTTGATGCCGCGCTTGCGGAAGGCCCGCTCGAACTGCTTGCTGACCGATTCGTCCTCGTTGGGCACCAGGTGCGGCAGTGCCTCGACGATCTGCACGTCGGCGCCCCAGCTCTTCCAGACGCTGGAGAACTCGACGCCGATCACGCCGCCGCCGAGCACGACGACCTTCTTGGGCACGAAGTCGAGCTGAAGCGCCTGCTCCGAGGTGATGACCCGGCCGCCGATCTCCAGGCCAGGAAGGCTGCGCGAATACGAACCCGTCGCGAGGATGACGTTCTTGCCGATGATCGTGTCGTCGCCGACCCGGACGGTGGTGGGGGAGGCCAGGCGGCCCTCACCTTCGATGGTGGTGATGCCGCGCGCCTTGATGAGGCCTTGCAGGCCCTTGTACTTGCTCGCGACGATGCCCTCGCGGTAGCTCGTCACCGCGGCGATGTCGATGCCCTGGTAGTCGGCCTTCACGCCGAACTTGGCTGATTCGCGCGCGAAGTCGGCGACCTCGGCCGAGTGCAGCAGGGTCTTGGTCGGGATGCAGCCGACATGCAGGCAGGTGCCGCCGACTTTGTCCTTCTCGATCAGCGCGACGGACATCCCCAGTTCGGAGGCGCGGAGCGCGGCGGCGTAGCCACCGCTTCCGGCTCCCAGCACGACAAGGTCAAAATTCTGCTCGGACACCCGGCAACTCCCCTGTGCGACAGCACTCGATCAGTGCCGCGCATGGGTCGCGCGCGGCACGCGCAAAGGCAAGGATTTCCTTGCCATCAAGACCCTACTATGAGCGCGAAAAATCTTCTGCCAGAGCGATGAGAGTGCGCACCGACGCGCCGGTCGGGCCCTTTCCGACCTCGCCGTGCGTGCTGCCGGAGTTGTTCGCGGCCCCCGCGACGTCGAGGTGGGCCCAGGGGATCTGGGCGGCATCCTCCTCCTCGCTGACATTGCCGACGAAGTACTGGAGGAAATGACCCGCGACCAGCATGCCTCCGTGCGGGCTGCCCGGGCGGGAGTTCACGATGTCGGCGACATCGCTGTCGAGCACGCTGCGCAGTTCCGGGGGGAGCGGCATGTGCCAGAGCGGTTCGCCGGCCGCGGCTCCGGCGGCGATCGTGCGGGCCACCAAGGCGTCGTCGCCCATCACCGGGATGTACCGCTCGCCCATCGCGGCCCGCGCGCTGCCGGTGAGCGTCGCGACATCCACGATGGCGTCCGGATGCTCCTCGCTCGCCGCCACCAGGCCGTCGGCCAGCACCAGTCGGCCCTCGGCATCGGTGTTGAGCACCTCGACGGTCTTGCCGCCGCGGATGCGCAGCACGTCGTTGGGGCGGATCGCCGTGCCCGATGGCAGGTTCTCGGCGATGCAGAGCCACGCCGTCACGCGCACCGGGAGACCCAGCCGCGCGACCGCGAGCGCGACGGCGAGCACCGTGGCCGCTCCTGTCATGTCGTACTTCATGCCGACCATGGATGCCGCGGGCTTCAGCGAGAGCCCGCCGGAGTCGAAGGTGATCCCCTTGCCCACGAGCGCGAGGTGGGGCAGCGCGGCGCCCCCCGCCTCCGACGGGCTGGGCGAGTACCGCACCACCGCCATGCGCGGTCCTCGGCTCGAACCCTGCCCGACGCCGAGGATGCCGCCGAAACCGCCCGCCTCGAGTGCCGCGACGTCGAGCACCTCGACCTCGACCGGCAGCCCAGCCGCCAGCTCCACCGCCGCGCTCGCCAGCGTCTCGGGGTAGAGGTCGGACGGCGGCATGTTCACCAGGTCCCGGACCTGGTGCATCGCGGTGGCGGCAGCGGCTGCGCGCTCCTCGGTGGCGGTATCGGCCAGCTCTTCGGGAACGTGCGCCGTGATCGCCGATGCCGGGGTCTTCGTGGATCCGAGCGTCGCGGCGCGGTAGGCCGTGTAGAGGTAGGCCCCGATGCCCGCGCCCTCGAGCACGGCCAGCGCCTCGGCGGGCGTCGTGACCGGCAGCGCGATGGCCAGCCGCTCGATGCCGAGCAGCTGGCGTGCTGCGGCGCCCGCGGCCGCGCGGAGGGTGTCGGTGGTCACCTCCTTGCCGAGGCCGACGAGCGCGATGGGCGTGCGCGAGCCCTCGACCGCCGGCAGTCGGCGCAGCTCGTCGGCGGCACCCGTCACTCCGACCTCGGCGAGTGCGGCCCCGATGCCGGCGAAGGCGGGGTCGTCACTGAGCAGGCGAGGGCCGGCATCCGTCTTCTGCACGCCGAGGAGAAGCACATCCGCGGAGGTGCCGCCGGAGTCCGGCAGCGGCGGCAGCGAGGAGAGGGAGAGGGAGGGCGCGACCATCCGTCAACCGTACTTCGCTGTTCGCTGTCAGCTTGACGCGGCGTCTGCGCGTCCCGGCGGCATCGCGGTGGAGCGATTTAGACTCGTGGCATGCGCGATCCTGATGGACTGTACGACCTATCGCTCGAGGTCGCCCAGGTTCCGCACGGCCTGCACCTGGTCGCTGGGCTGACGGGATTCGCCGACGCAGGCTCCACCGTGTCGCAGTTCAGCAAGTACCTGCTCGACACCCTCGAGGTGAGCGAGATCGCCACCTTCGACACGGATGCCCTGCTCGACTACCGGGCGCGGCGTCCGATGATCTTCTTCGACCAGGACCACCTGAGCGATTACACGCCGCTCAAGCTCTCCCTTTACTTGGCCAAGGACGAACTCGGCCAGCCCTTCCTGCTGCTCACCGGCTTCGAACCGGACTTCCAGTGGGAGCGCTTCACCGAAGCCGTTCTGCACCTGGTCGACAGGTACGAGGTGAAGGACACCACCTGGGTGCACGCCATCCCGATGCCGGTGCCGCACACGCGGCCGATCGGGGTGACGGTCAGCGGCAACCGCATCGATCTCATCGATTCGCTGTCGGTCTGGCGGCCGCGCACGCAGGTGCCCGGCAACGCGCTTCAGCTGCTGGAGTACCGGCTCTCCGAGCTCGGCCACCCGACCGCCGGCTTCGTGCTGCTGATCCCGCACTACCTCGCCGACACGGAGTTCCCCCTCGCGGCGGTGACCGCGCTGGAGAGCATCAGCGCCGCGACGGGCTTGATCTTCCCGACCGAGCGACTGCGCGAAGACAATCGCGCCTTCCTCGCGAAGGTCGACGACCAGGTCAGGGGAAACCAGGAGCTGCAGCGGCTGGTCGGCACTCTCGAATTGCGCCACGACAGCTACATGGAGGACAACCCGCTCCCCTCCCCGCTGGTGGACGAGAGCGGCGAGTTGCCCAACGCCGACACGATCGCGGCGGAACTCGAGAAGTTCCTCGCGAATCGGCACGACGAGGACTGAGCCCGGGCCGCGGTGCCTTGAGCTGCCGGGCCCCTAGCCTGGTTGCGTGAACTCTGCGCGCTCCTGGATCGTCTTCGGTGGCGCCGTTCTCGCCTACCTGATCGGCGTGACGCAGCGCACCTCCTTCGGCGTGGTGAGTGTGGAGGCGACCGAGCGGTTCCACGTGAACGCCGCCGCTGTCTCCACCGTCGCGGTGGTGCAGATCGTCGTCTACGCCGCGCTGCAGATCCCGGTGGGCATCCTGGTGGACCGGATCGGCCCGCGGGAGCTGATCGTCGGTGGCGCCCTGCTGATGGCCGCCGGGCAGGCGGTGCTGGCATTCTCGCCCACCCTCGGTGTCGCGATCGCCGGCCGTGTCCTGGTGGGGATGGGGGATGCCGCGACCTTCGTCTCGGTGATCCGCCTCTTGCCCAACTGGTTCGGCGGCCGGGTGCTGCCGCAGCTCGGCCAATGGGTCGGGGCGATCGGACAGCTCGGCCAGGTCGTCTCGGCCGTGCCCTTCGCCCTCCTTCTGAATTCCCTCGGCTGGCGGCCCGCGCTGCTGATCGCGGGCGGCGCCTCGGTCGTCGCCGCGGCCGTCGCGCTCGCCCTGGTGCGCCGTGGCGAACCGCCGGCAGCGACCAGCCCCATCCCGGTCAGCAGCATGCGCACGCAGCTGCTGGGCAGTCTTGCCCGTCCTGGGACGCAGCTGGGCTTCTGGGCGCATATGGTCGGCGGCACTGTCCCGACCCTGATGTCGACCATGTGGGGTTTCCCCTTCCTGACGGCCGGCCTCGGCTACGACGTGCCGACGGCCGCCACGGTGTTCTCCATGCTGGTGGTCGGCAATGTCGTCGCAGGACCCGTCGTCGGGATGCTCGTCGCGCGCTTTCCGCTGCGCCGCAGCAACGTGGTGCTCACCCTGGTCTTCGTGATCTTCGCGATCTGGTCGGTGGTGCTGCTCTGGCCGGGGACGCCGCCATTCTGGCTGGTCGTCGCCTTCTTCGTGGCGGTCGGAACCGGCGGCCCCGGGTCGCTCGTCGGCTTCGATCTGGCGCGCACGTTCAATCCCGGCCACGCGCTGGGTTCGGCATCCGGAATCGTGAACGTCGGCGGGTTCCTCGGCGGATTCATCAGCATGCTGTTGATCGGCGTCGCCCTCGACCTGATTGACGGGGGGCGGATCGCCGCGGGCGGGGCATCGAGCCTGTATTCGTTCGACTCATTCCGCATCGCCTTCCTGGTGCCCTACGCGGTGGTCGCCGTCGGGGTGGTGGGTCTCCTGCGCGCGAGAGGCCGGACTCGCCGCAGGATGTTCGAGGAGGAGGGAATAGAAATCGCCCCTCTGTGGGTTGCACTCTTCAGGTCGCGGCGTCGAGCGCGGCCGGATTGATCGCCCTCGCGGCGACTTCGCCCAGTGCCGCCCGGGTCGCGGCAGATGCCTCTTCGGAGGTGTGCGATAATCGATATTCAGGACCCGGTCTTCTCCCCGGCATTCGGCTTCGCGTTCGGCGCGGAATCGCGGGGGACTTGACATGGGTCTTAGTACTGCCCGAATGCGAACCGTCCGACAGGCGGGCCGCCGGGGAGCACGAGCCCGAATCCGCCAGGAAGGGGTCAATATGGCCACCCGAACCACGAAGGCGACCGAATCCGTCACGACTGAGCCGGTCAAGGACGACCGTCCCGCGTCGAAGAGCGCCGCCGCCAAGACAGCGACGACCACCGCCGCACCCAAGACGGCCGCCGCGAAGACTGCTGCGACGAAGGCCGCAGCGACTTCGAAGACGGCGCCTGCCGCGAAGACCGGCCGGCCTGCCGCGAAAGCCGCGCCGGCTGCGAAGGCCGCGCCGGCTGCAAAGACGGCGGCCGAGAGGCCCGCTGCCACCAAGCCCGCCGCCAAGAAGCCGGGGGGAGCGGCGGCGCCGAGCAAAGCCGCGCAGAGCAAAGCCGCGCAGAGCAAAGCCGCAGGCGACGACGAGATCGACGAGGGGATCGAAGATCTCGACGAGGTGGAGCTGGCTGTCGACGACGACGAGGATGCCGAAGCAGTCGCCGTCGCGGTGGTCGACGATGACGCGGTCGAGACGCCGGATGCCGATACGGCCGACGACAGCGAGGAGGACGAGGACGAGACCAGTTCGACCGGGACCGACGAACCGCTGCCGACCGGAGCCCTCCGCCTGTCAATGACGGACGACGAGGACGAGGTGCCCGTCTATTCCGCCGCCATCACCGGCGCCACCGCCGACCCGGTCAAGGACTACCTGAAGCAGATCGGCAAGGTCCCGCTCTTGAACGCGGCGGAAGAGGTCGAACTCGCGATGCGCATCGAGGCGGGGCTCTTCGCAGAAGAGAAGCTCTCGCAGATGACCGACGCCGAGAAGCGCTCGCAATTGGGCCGTGAGCTGTCGTGGGTCGCCCGCGACGGCCAGCGCGCCAAGAGCCACCTGCTCGGCGCGAATCTTCGCCTCGTCGTCAGCCTCGCCAAGCGCTACACCGGCCGCGGCATGCAGTTCCTCGACCTGATCCAGGAGGGCAACCTCGGCCTGATCCGCGCGGTCGAGAAGTTCGACTACACCAAGGGCTTCAAGTTCTCGACCTA
>WOYR01000149.1 GCA_011620705.1 Microbacteriaceae bacterium
AGGCCATCACGGCCAGCAGCACCTGCGCGGTGCAGATGTTGCTCGTGGCCTTCTCCCGGCGGATGTGCTGCTCACGGGTCTGCAAGGTGAGCCGGTACGCGGGATAGCCCTCGGCATCGACCGACACGCCGACCAGGCGGCCGGGGAGCTGGCGCTCCAGCCCCTCGCGGACGGCCAGGTAGCCCGCGTGCGGGCCGCCGAATCCCATCGGCACGCCGAAGCGCTGCGTGGTGCCGACGGCGATGTCCGCACCGAACTCCCCGGGCGCGCTCACGAGCGTGAGCGCGAGCAGATCCGCGGCGACGACCGCGAGGCCGCCGTTCGCGTGGACGGCGTCGACGACCGCGGCGGGATTCCAGAGCCGGCCGGACGCTCCCGGGTACTGGATCGCGACGCCGAAACCCGGCGGGATCTCGACCGGCTCGGTCTGGGCGAGCGGCAACTCCACCAGCTCGATGCCGACGGCCTCCGCCCTGCCGCGCAGCAGCGCCTTGGTCTGCGGGAAGAGGTCGGCGTCGACCACGAAGACCCGCGACTCGGAGCCGGAGGCGCGGCGGGCCAGCAGCATCCCTTCGACCACGGCGGTGCCCTCGTCGAGCATCGAGGCGTTCGCGGTGTGCAGCCCTGTGAGGTCGGTGACCATGGTCTGGAAGTTGATCAGCGCCTCGAGCCTGCCCTGCGAGATCTCGGGCTGGTACGGCGTGTAGGCGGTGTACCAGCCCGGGTTCTCAAGCACGTTCCGCTGGATGACGGCCGGCGTGATGGTGTCGTAGTAGCCGAGGCCCAGCAGGGAGCGCCGCACCGTGTTGTGCGCAGCCAGCGCCCTCAGCTCCGCAAGAGCCTCCCGTTCGGTGGCGGCCGCCGGGATCGAGGTGGGCCCGCCCTCGGCGAGCCGGATCGCGGCGGGGACCGCGGCATCCATCAGGGCTTCGACGCTGTCGTAGCCGACGGCTGCGAGCATGGCGAGCTGGGCGACGGAATCGGTGCCGATGTGGCGGTCGGCGAAGAGATCGGTCATGGAAGGGGGTTCGTCCTTAGTCGGTGAGGGCCGCGTACTCGGCGGCCGTGAGCAGCGGGGGCAGCTCGGTGAAGCGGACCTTGATCATCCAGGCCGCGCCGAAGGGATCGGCGTTCACCAGATCGGGCTGGTCGATGACGGCCTGGTTGACCTCGATCACCTCGCCCGCCACCGGTGCGAACAGCTCGCCGACCGACTTGGTCGACTCGATCTCGCCGACGACGGTGGCGGCGCTGACCGTCGACCCCGCCTTCGGCAGGTCAACGTAGACGACGTCGCCGAGCTTCTCGGCCGCGTAGGCGGTGATGCCGACCGTCGCGACATCGCCGTCGACGGCGATCCACTCGTGCTCGGCGGTGTACTGCAGATCGGCGGCAGGCTCGGTCATGACGTCTTCTCTTCTCTGTCTTGTGAACTGCGCGAGTCTTGTGAACTGCGCGAGTAGAAGGGCAGGGCGACGACGGATGCCGGAACCCGCGTGCCGCGCACGTCGAGATGCAGCAGGGTGCCGACTGCGGCGAAATACGGGTCGACGTATGCCATCGAGATCGGCAGCCCGAGGGTGGGCGAGAGCGCACCCGATGTGACCTCCCCGACGATCTGCGCCCCGTCGGGGAGCACGATCGCATAGCCGGCGCGTCCGGCGCGCCTGCCCTCGGCGACCAGCCCGACCAGCACGCGCGCGTCGGGAGCCGGGCCCTCCTCGATGGCGGCGCGGCCCACGAAGTCGCCCTCCTTGGAGAGCGCGACGACCCTGCCGAGCCCGGCCTGCACCGGGAAGGTCTGCCGCGTCAATTCGTGGCCGTAGAGCGGCATCCCCGCCTCGAGGCGGAGGGTGTCGCGCGCGGCGAGGCCGGCAGGCACCAGACCCGAGCCGCCGCCGGTCTCCAGCAGGGCTTCCCACAGACGGGGGGCGGCATCCGGAGCCAGGTAGAACTCGAAGCCGTCTTCGCCGGTGTACCCGGTGCGGGCCAGCAGCACGTTGTGGCCGAGCCACTCCGTGGCGGCACAGCGGTAATAGCCCAGCCCGTCGAGGACCGCCGCATCGAAACCCTCGAGGTTGCGCAGGATCTCAGCGGAGAGCGGGCCCTGCAGGGCGATCAGCGCGATGTCATCGGACTCGTCCTCGACCAGGCAGTCGAAGATCGAGCAGCGCTCGCGCAGCTCCTCGGCGACCAGCGCCCGGTTCGCGGCGTTGGCGACCACCAGGTAGCGGTCGGCGCCGGTGCGGTAGACGACCAGGTCATCCAGGATGCCCCCGTCGCGCGCCAGCAGCAGCGAGTACTTGGCCTGCCCTTCGGCGATCGCCGACAGCCTGCCGGCCAGCGCATAGTCGAGCGCGTCCGCCGCCTCGGGGCCGACCACCACGATCTCACCCATGTGGCTCAGATCGAACAGTCCGGCGGCACGGCGCACCGCGTGGTGCTCCGCCAGGTCGGACTTGTAACGCAGCGGCATCTGCCAGCCGGCGAAATCGGTGAACAGGGCGCCCGCTTCCACATGCAGCTCGTGCAGCGGGCTCAGCAACTCGTCGGGTGCGGCATCGGCCGGCTCGGGCGCGCCGCCGCCCGGCTGCGCGGCTGGAGGAGGGGCCTGCTTCTGAGATCCGGGGCGATCCGGGTCGAGCGTTGACATCGGCGAGTTCTCTCCTGGGCGTGCTGCCTGCGGGTGGAACTCCCCCTCTGTCATGGTGCCTGAGAGTTTCGCGGCCTCGTGACGATGGACGCTTTCACCGTGGGCGGGAACGGCGGATCGGGGATCCGCGATTCCGCTTTTCAGAGTGGCCTGGTCGATGCGGTACACGTACCTGAGAGATTGGCGGGGAGGCTTGCTCCTTCGGTGCCGCCGCAACCGGCCATCTGCGAAGACGCAGTGGCGGTTCGGTGGCTCTCCCGCATCGCGTGCGGCCCGATGTTCGGTTGTGGATGGTGCGCGGCCAGCCTAGCAAGCAGGTGTTCCGGGTGCGTGACGGGCGATCAATCGGGCGCGGGCGCGATCGCGTCCCGCCGGCGGAACCCGCCGTGACCGCGGATCGTGACCACGCCAACCGTGATCACCCACGCCACCCAGGGGAAGGTGGCAGTGAGCGTGACGCCGACGCCGCCCGATGAGAACCAGTACCGGTCGCTCGTGCCGCCGAAGATGGTGGCGAGTCCGAAGATCTGCAGGCCGGCGACCACCCAGGCGACGACGCCGGTCCAGCGCGGCAGGGCGCGCGAGGCGAGAACGGTGTAGGCGGAGGACGCGGAGATGACCGCGAGCAGCACGCAGCCGGTCGCGCCGAACATGACGGCGTGACCCTCGGTGAGCGCACGGATGGCCGAGGCATCGGGGACGAGGTTCACCACGTCGAGCGCCGAGCCCGCCTCCATCGCATCGCCCACCATCGTGATCGCGACGAAGACCATCCCCGCGCCGAAGGTGATGTCGGCGATCCACTGGAGGTCATGGCGGGCGTGGGTGATGATCTGCCGGAAGCCGGCGAGGAACACGATGATGCTGGCCATCAGCACCGTGTCGATGAGCACGATCGTGAGCAGCCCGATGTGGTGCGCGACGAAGAAGTCGACCAGTTCGGGCTTCTGGTCGAGCTCGGGGCGCGGCCCGATGACCTGGTGCAGCACGAACTCGGTGCTCACCAGCACGGCGACCCCGATCGCCGCGATGCCGGTCCAGCGCCTGACATCAGGCGAGTTCTGCACAGGGGGCACAGGAGTCACAGCCAGGAGCCTAGGGGGGAAGACCGCGCGGCGCCGGGGCCGCCGACGGCGTCAGGCCTCGTCGCGGATCCAGTGCCAGTCCTCCTGGCTGAGGTCGTAGCGGTCCGGCTCGGTCTGGACGCCGCCGGGCGTGAACTCCCCCTCGGGCTCGCCGCCGGCCGCGATGACCGCGTCGAGCACCTCTTCGGTGAGAGCCTCGTTGTGGTGATGCTTCAGCCAGTGCTGGGTGTCGGCGTCGAGATGGGGCCACCAGGATGCTGCGCTCATCCCTTCAGAGTAGCTGGCCCGCCCGACGGCGCCGCCCGGCCCGCCCGGTCGCTCCCCGGCCGTGCTGCGCGCCCAGGAATCGGATATGCGGTCAGGGTTCGTCGGGCGCGGCGGCGCGGCGGCGCGTCCCGATGAACTCGACCAGCACGCCCAGCACGATCACCAGCGCGATCGCGACGGCGGCGCCGATCAGCGGGTTCGCCGCGAAAGCCTGCCCGGCGATCACCGCGACCGCCACGTGGTACGCGGTGTAGACGGCGGATGCCGCGAACGAGGTCGGCAGGTATCGGCGCAGCCGCAGCCCCCCGGCCCCCGCCGTCATCGTGACGGCGACGCGGCCGAAGGGCACGAACTTGGCGGTCATGAGGAACAGGGTCGGGCGCTTCACCAGCCCCGCGGCCGCCCACTGGAACGCCCGCTCGACGCGCGGGCGCCGCATCCAGGCGAACCGGCCCAGCCCGATGGTGCGGCCCATCACGAAGGCGATGCCGTCGCCGATCATCGTCGCCGCCACGGCGACCACCAGCACGATCCAGACGTTGGGACCGTGCCCGGCCGCTCCCAGCGCAGACAGCGTCACCACGCCGGTCTCACCCGGCACGAAGGGGAAGAAGCCGTCGATGATCAGGATGCCGGCCATCACCGCGTATGCCCACGGCGTCGCTGCCAGCGCATCGAGCACGGCCGTGACCTGGTCCATGCGCCGAACGCTACCCATCCCGGGCCAAGGAACGGCAAAGAGTAGGCGAACGGCTGCCTGTCAGACGAAGTCGACCGCCAGGGCGCCGGCTGCCGCGCGAAGCCGTCGATCCCGCGTCCACAGCAGGGTGCCGGGGACGAGGAGGGCGGAGGCGAGGAGGTGAGCGTCGACGAGACTCAGACCCCTTCCCCACAACGACCGCCCCTCGATGAAGGCAGCCACCTCCTCGTCGGACGCCGAGGCGAGTACCGGGAGGCCCCCCAGCGCGTCGAGCACGGCTGTGCGATTCTTCAGCGTGCCGAGAGCGAGTTCACCGACCACCATCGGATGGCGCACCACCGACCATCGCCCGAGCAGGTCCACGAGCACAGGGTCCGCGCGATGAAGATGATCGATCCAGACGGAGGTGTCGACCAGGATCACGATCAGGCGATCCGTCGCCGGGGAGCACTGCTTGCGCCAGGGTCCGTGCCTCCCAGTGCGGCAAGCCGCTTCGCACTCTCTCGTTCGACGAGAGCCTCCAGGCCCAGCCGTACCAACGCGGATGTCTCCTTGCGCCCAGTGAGTTGGGCGGCCCTTTCCATCAGTTCGTCATTGACCGTGACCGTGGTTCTCATCTGCGACCTCCGCATCAAAAATAGCATCGAATGATGCAGATCTACCTCCCACATGAGAGTCCGCGGCTGGCCGCCCATCACACGTTGAAGCGGAACTCCACGATGTCCCCGTCCTGCATCACGTAGCCCTTGCCCTCGATGCGAGCCTCGCCCTTCGCCCTGGTCTCGGCGATCGAGCCTGTCTCGACACCGCCGCCGGAGCGGGCAGGCGCCCCCGGTGAGGGCTTGCCGAGCGCGATCTACGGAATCCGGGAGAGCACCGTGCTGATGATGTCCTGAGCCTGCGCGGCGGGCGCGGCGCCGCCGGCGTCCGCGAGCACATACTGCCCGTTGGCGAACCCCTTGTAGGTCACGACGCCGAACTCGTCCTTCTGCAGCGAGCAGCTGTACTTGCCGAACTGGACTGTCGTGGCGGTGCTGTCTCGGGTCGCCGGATTGTAGTCGTTCCGCACCTTATAGCCGCTGGCTATGTAGTTCGCCCCCTGGGTTACCGGACAGATGAACACCGAGACCGGAAGGCCACCGGTACGTCCACCGCTGGTGAAGTAGACAGTCCCCTGGCCCGGGCCAAGCGTGACGCGCTGAGTGGTCTTGCCGTCCGATCCGATCAGCGTTGGAGGCGTGCAGGGGATCGACTTCGGCTCGACCGACTCGTAGCTGCCTACGAACGATTCCGCCGCCCGTGCTTCGAGATAGGCGGTCGGGGTTTGGTAATGAATAGGTACCTTGTTGTAATAAGGTACTGGAGTGGAAGACGATAGCAAACTCGCCGCGTTACGCCGAGGCATGCTCGAACCCCTCGTGCTCGCGTGTATCGAAGAGCGCCGCCGATATGCGGCCGAAATCGTCGCCGCCCTCCGGGACTCGGAGTTCCCTGTCCAAGAGGGAACCCTTTACCCGTTGCTGAACAAGCTTCGCCGCGATGGGCTTGTCGATCATGAGTGGCAGGAGTCTCTGTCTGGACCTCCGAGGAAGTATCTCTCCCTCAGTGATTTAGGTCGACGGCAGCTAGTCGAATTCCGAAACTACTGGCGCGCCCTCACGGACACTCTCGAAACGATTGGACATTGACCGTGGAAAATACTCGATACATCACACTGAGTGGCCATGCAGAGGCCATTCCCCTCTCGTCCCCCGCATATGAGCGCCTGCTCCGCTATCTCGCCGACGCCCGCCAGGCATTGTCAGCGGATCCCGATGGCGATGAGACCGTACGCGACCTGGAAGCGTCCATCGGCGTGAAGATGCGCCGAGTCCTCGACGCCTCCGGGGCACCCATCAACGACACAGCCATGGGAGGGCTGTTGGCCGAAGCCGGCACGATCCCCGGACAACCTGATACGGTCGGGCCCACCCGACCGCCATCCCGGGGCCCATTCTGGTGCAGAATCGACGAAGGTAAGTGGTTCGGAGGACTCTGTCTCGGCATCGCCGCGCGTGGCGAGTTCCGTGTCGACTGGGTGCGGACCATAGCCATATTCCTTGGGCTAGTCACAGGCGGCCTCATTGGCCTCGTGTATCTCGCCCTCCTTCTAGTTGTTCCCCGAGTCGACAACCTCGAAGAGTATCGAAGACTCCGTGATGCCCCGAGAGTCGATCCTGGCCGCTCCTGACGCTTGCTGCTGACGGCATGCGCCAACCGAGAGCCATCAACGCCGCTTAGGGATTGGATGATCAAAGCAGCCGATACGCGCAATCCGCGCACGCAGTAGTTGTGTGCTCGTGGGAATGTTTGGGGGCGCTCTCGTGTGTCCAGGGTGCCAGGACGCGCTGCGACGGGACCGCGAGGGTGCGAATACCTAACTGTGGCGGAACTCGACCACATCCCCGTCGTGCATGACGTAGTCCTTGCACTCGATGCGGGCCTCAGCGGGCCAGCCGCAGAGCGGTAT
>WOYR01000063.1 GCA_011620705.1 Microbacteriaceae bacterium
CGGGTCGATCCCCGCCGCCTCCAGCCTGGTGGATGCGGCGGCCGGGCCGCCGAGCTGCTCCGACAGAGCCTGGCGCAGCATCTTGCGGCGCTGCCCGAACGCCCCGTCCACGAGCGCGAACACCTCGGCGCGCTCGGCCTCGGATCCCGGGCGCTCGCCGCGCTGGAACGACACCAGGATCGAGTCCACGTTCGGCGCCGGCCAGAACACCTGGCGGCCGACCTGGCCTGCGGTCGACCAGCTGCCGTACCAGGCCGCCTTCACGCTCGGGGAGCCGTAGACCTTCGATCCCGGTGCGGCGGCGATCCGCCGGCCGACCTCGGCCTGCACCATCACCAGCGCGGACTGCAGCGACGGCACCGTCTGCAGCAGGTGCAGCAGCACCGGGACGGACACGTTGTACGGCAGATTCGCGACCAGCCGCTTCGGGGCGGCCGGCAGACCGGCGACCTTCATCGCGTCATCCGCGATCACGGTGAGGCGGTCGGCGGCATCCGGGGCGAGTTCGGCCACGGTCAGAGGCAGCCGGGCCGCCAGTCGTTGATCGATCTCGACGGCGGTGACCCGGGCGCCGGCTTCGAGCAGCCCCAGGGTCAGCGAGCCGAGCCCCGGGCCGACCTCCAGCACCTCGTCGCCGGCCCGCACCCCTGCCGCCCGCACGATGCGCCGCACCGTGTTCGCGTCGACCACGAAGTTCTGGCCCAGCTTCTTGGTGGGCTGCAGGCCGAGCCGCTCGGCGAGCTCGCGGATCTCGGCGGGGCCGAGCAGCGCGCTGGAGCTTGGAGTCGAGGCCATTTCTGGCCTCGACCGCGACGCCAGCGCCGACGGCCGTCTCGGCCGGCGGTCATTCACGGGTGAGGCGCGAACGGCCCGGTGGGCGGGTCGACCGGCTCGTCATCCCAGTGCCCGTAGACGAGTTCGGTGTTCGAGCTGATCTGCGCGGCCAGCATCGAGGGGTCCGTGCCGAGGTGCGCGGCCATCGCCCGCAGGGTGTGCGGGATCAGGTAGGCCGAGTTCGGGCGGCCGCGGAACGGCACGGGGGTCAGGTACGGGGCATCCGTCTCGATCAGGATGCGCGAGCGCGGGATCACCTCGAGGGCCTGGCGCAGCGGCTCCGCGTTCTTGAAGGTGACGGTGCCGGCGAAGGAGAGGTACCAGCCGGAGTCCGCGACCAGCTTGGCGAACTCGCGGTTGCCGCTGAAGCAGTGGAACACCGTGCGCTCGGGCGCGCCGACCCGGCGCAGCGTCTGCACGACCTGGGTGTGGGCATCCCGGTCATGGATCTGCAGAGCCAGGTTCTGCTCCTTCGCCAGCGCGATGTGCTGCTCGAAGCTGCGAAGCTGGGCTCGCCGGCCCGCCTCGTCCGGGGTGCGGAAGAAATCGAGCCCGGTCTCGCCGATCGCGCGCACCCGGGGCCGGGCGGCGAGCTCGGCGATGCCGGCCATGTGCTCGTCGAGCCGCCCCGCAGCCAGCAGCTCCGGGACCTCATTGGGATGGATGGCGACCGCGGCGAGCACGCGCGGCTCGTGCGAGGCGATCCGGGCGCTCCAGCGCGACGTCTCCAGGTCGGTGCCGACCTGGACGACGCCCCGGACGCCGACGCTGGACGCCCGGTCGAGCTGCTCGCGGTAGTCGAGCGGGGCGGCGGCTTCTTCCCCGTCTCTTTCGAGGGCGCTGTCCAGGTGCGTGTGGTTGTCGTAGACCGGCACGACCAGCGCTTCGGGCAGCGGAGGGTAGTCCCCGGCCGGATCCTCGGACCCGGACCCGCTCGCCCGCAGGAACGGTCCGCTCACGCGGCTCCCGAGACAGCGGAGACCGGCTCCTCGATGCGCGGGAACAGCCCGGCCAGCGGCGTCACCGTACTGCCCGCCGGCAACTGCCCCCATTCGCCCGCGGCTCGGATCGGCTGCGCGGTCAGCGCGCCCAGTCCCGCCTGCGCGCCCAGGGCATCCCACAGCGTCGCGGTGGCCTTCGGCATGACAGGGCTCAGCAGCACCGCGAGCGCGCGCAGCCCCTCCGACGCCGTGTAGAGCACGGTGCCGAGTCGCTCCGCCGCCGCGGAGTCGTCGGCGGCGCCCCTGGCCAGCACCCACGGCTCCTGCTCGGTGAGGTAGCCGTTGAGCTCGTCGACGATGGTCCAGATCGCGGCGATGCCCTCGTGGATCGCGAGCCGCTCCATCGCGGCGTCGGCGTCGGCGACCGCGGTCGCGACCGTGCGCTGGATGGCCAGCTCGGCATCGGTGTACTCGCCGGCCGCGGGCACCGAACCCGTGAAGTAGCGCGTCACCATCGCGACCACGCGCGAGGCGAGGTTGCCGAAGCCGTTGGCGAGCTCGGCCTGGTACCGGGCCGAGAGATCCTCCCAGCTGAACGAGCCGTCCTGGCCGAAGGAGATCGCGCGCAGGAAGTAGTAGCGGAACGCGTCGCTTCCGAACACCTCGGTGATCTGCTGCGGCGCGATGCCCGTGAGCTTCGACTTGCTCATCTTCTCGCCGCCGACCAGCAGCCAGCCGTGGCCGAAGACCCGCTTCGGCACCGGCAGTCCCGCCGCCATCAGCATGGCGGGCCAGATCACGGCATGGAAGCGCGCGATGTCCTTGCCGACGATGTGCGTCGCCGGCCAGCGGCGCAGGAACTCGGCACGCTGCGCCGGGTCGCCGTAGCCGACCGCGGTGACGTAGTTGAGCAGCGCGTCGAACCAGACGTAGATCACATGCGAGGGATCCCACGGCACCTGGATGCCCCAGTCGAAGCTCGAACGCGAGATCGACAGGTCTTCCAGACCCTGCTTCACGAACTGGATGATCTCGTTGCGCACGCTCTCGGGCTGCACGAAGTCGGGCCGGCTCTCGTAGAGGTCGAGCAGCTGCTGCTGGAAGCCGCTCATCCGGAAGAAGTAGTTCTTCTCCTTCAGGATCTCGACCGGCAGCGCGTGGATCTTGCACAGCTTGCGGCCCGCGTAGTCGCCGGCCTCGGTCTCGACCAGGTCGTCGAGCTGCTTGTACTCCTCGCAGCCGACGCAGTAGTAGCCCTCGTAGACGCCCTCGTAGATGTGGCCGTCGTCATGGAGCTGCTGGATGAACGCCGTGACGCCCTTCTCGTGGCGCTCGTCCGTGGTGCGGATGTAGTCGTCGTTGGCGATGTCGACGGTCTGCAGCAGCGGCTTCCAGGCGGACTCCACCAGCTGATCGGCCCACTGCTTCGGGGTGACGCCGTTCGCGACCGCGGTGCGCAGGATCTTCTCGCCGTGCTCATCCGTCCCGGTCAGCAGCCAGGTGTCGTCGCCGGCCTGCCGGTGCCAGCGGGCGAGCACGTCGGCGGCCACCTCGGTGTATGCGTGCCCGATGTGCGGCACGTCATTGACGTAGAAGATGGGCGTCGTGACGTAGAACGAGTCACCGGATGCCATGGGGTCGATTCTACGGGCGGTCCGCGTCTGTTACCGGCGCGGCGAACTCGCGCTCGCCCGTTCCGCGAAGGTACGGGCTTCTGCGTGCTTCCGAGTACGAGAGTACGCAGAAGCCCGTACTTTCGCGGAGCTGGTCAGCGGCTGCGCAGCGCCGCCTCGTACAGTTCCCGCCGTCCCAGGCCGGTGACCTCGGCGACCTCAATGGATGCTTCGCGCAACCTCGCCCCCGCGGCGACGAGCTGCAGCACGCGCGCGACCCCGTCCTCGAGCGAGGCGGACGCGGGCGGGGCGCCCTCCACCACGAGGGCGATCTCGCCGCGCGCCCCGTCGGCGAAGCGCTCGGCCAGCTCCGCGAGCGTGCCGCGGGCGACCTCCTCGTGCAGCTTGGTCAGCTCCCGGCACACGGCCGCGCGCCGGGACGGGCCGAAGGCGGTCGCCAGGTCGGCCAGGGCATCCCCGATCCGGTGCGGCGACTCGAAGAAGACGAGGGTGCGCGGTTCGGCGGCGAGCGCCCGGAGCGCGGCCAGGCGGCCCTTGCGCGGCAGGAAGCCCTCGAAGACGAAGCGGTCGGTCGGAAGGCCGCTGACGGCGAGCGCCATCAGGACGGCGCTCGGTCCGGGGAGAGCGGTGACGGTGACCCCGGCCGCGGCCGCTGCGACGACGAGCCCGTAGCCCGGATCGCTGATGGTCGGCATCCCGGCATCGCTGAGCACCAGCACATCGGCGTCGCGCGCCAGCTCGACGATCTCGCCCGCCTTCGCGGTCTCGTTGTGGTCGTGCAGCGCGATCAGCCGCGGCCGGTTCTCGACGCCGAGCGCGCTCAGCAGCTGGATGGCCGTCCGGGTGTCCTCCGCGGCGATCACCTCGACCCGGCCGAGCGCTTCGATCAGGCGGCGCGAGGCATCCCCGAGGTTGCCGATCGGGGTCGCCGCGAGGATGATCACCTCGCCATTCTGGCCCGCGATCGGAGCCGGCCCGCCCAGGCGGTCGCACGCCGGGGTGGGCGGATCAGGAGAATCGGCTCCAGATCCACCGAACCGGGGGATGCCGACCCGCCGATCCTGAACCGCCGACACGGTCGGGCGGGGCAGCGGGTCGGAGAACGCCGAATAGGATTCCCCGGTGACCATCGCCGAGCTGACGGGCTCCCGCCTCGACGACTGGTGGGGCAGGGTCATGCGCCGCCGCTTCGCCCGCCCGCTCTGGATGTGGGGCGGCCCGGCGGTCGTGGTGGTGGTCGCCGCGCTGCTGCGCCTGGTCGGCCTCGGCTCTCCGCACGAGCTGGTCTTCGACGAGACCTACTACGTGAAGGACGCCTGGACCCTCATGCACCTCGGCTACGAAGGCATGTGGAGCGGCGACAACACGGCCTTCAACGCGGGCGATCCGAACGGCTACCTGCACAGCGGCGAGTTCCTCGCGCATCCGCCGCTCGGCAAGTGGGTGATCTCCTTCGGGCTGTTCCTCTTCGGCGGCGGCAGCAGTTTCGGCTGGCGCTTCTCGACGGCGGTGGTGGGCGTCATCCTGGTGATCCTGACGATGGTCATCGCCTGGATGCTGTTCCGCTCGACCCTGCTGACGGTGATCGCCGGCGGGCTGCTGGCCATCGACGGCAACGCGATCGTGCTGAGCCGGGTGTCGCTGCTCGACGGGATCGTGGCGCTCTTCGCCCTCATCGGCGTGATCCTCGTGCTGCTGGACCGGCGCTGGGCGCAGCGCCGCCTCGAGGCCTGGATGGCGCGGCGCACCGCCGCCGGACGCTCCACCGACTGGGGTCCCGCGCTGTGGTGGCGCCCATGGCTGATCCTCGCCGGGCTCGCCTTCGGACTCGCCTCCTCGGTGAAGTGGAGCGGCCTCTACTTCCTGGTCGGGCTCGCCGTCTACTCGGTCGTCTCGGACCTGCTCGCGCGCCGCAGAGCCGGGGTCGCGCACTGGGCGGCGGGCACCATCCTGAAGCAGGGCCCGGTCAGCTTCCTGCTGACCGTGCCGCTCGCGGCCGCCGCCTACGTGACCGCATGGACCGGTTGGTTCGCGACCAGCGGCGGTTACGACCGGCACTGGGCCGAGGCGGCGGGCAACCAGTGGGGGGGCCTGCTCTCCTGGGTGCCGGTCCCGTTCCAGAGCTGGTACCACTTCCAGGCCGAGATCTACAACTACAACATCAATCTGCACACCCCGCACTCGTACCAGGCCCACCCGATGACCTGGCTGTTCGAGGTGCGCCCGACGAGCATGTACTACCACGACTTCGGGAACGGCTCGTCGTCGCAGATCCTCGACATCGCGAATCCGCTGATCTGGTGGGCCTGCACCGCGGCGGCGCTCTTCCTGCTCGTGCGGGCGGTCTGGGGGGCGATCACCAAGCGGAGCGTGTGGCGGGAGGGCTTCATCCTGACCGCGCTCGCCGCGGGCTACCTGCCGTGGGTGCTGTTCTACTCGAGCCGGACCGTGTTCCAGTTCTACACGATCGCCTTCGAGCCCTACCTGATCCTGGGGCTGACCCTGGTGCTCGGCATCCTGCTGCGCAGTCCACGGGATGCCGAGGCCCGCCGCGTCGTGGGCCTGCGGGTCGTCGGCATCTTCCTGGGTCTGTGCGTGCTGCTCAGCCTGTTCTTCCTGCCGATGTGGACGGGCGCGCCCATCCCGCACTGGTTCGTGCAGCTGCACTACTGGTTCCCGAGTTGGATATGAAGCCTGCTCGGCTCATTTCGCGCGCGTAAACAATTGTCGGCGTGCTCTTCCGGTGACGGGTCGGGACCACTAACGTTGTGCCACCCCCGTGCGACCGTCCCTAGCGGCCGCGCCTCAACGGTTTTCTCCTTCCCCCGCAGGAGCATTCGCCATGCGCGCACCCGGATTCGCCGTCCTGGCGCTCGGTGCCGTCGTCGCGCTCAGCGGCGTCCTCGGCCTGAGCTATCGCAGCGATGCCGCTCCCTACGACGATCCGGTGATGTCCACGGCCGGTGACACGACCACCAGTCCGCCGACCAGTTCCGAAACCGCCGGCACGTCCACCGCCACCCCCACGTCCGCGCCGACCGCCGCACCGGCACCGACCGAGCACGATTCCGCGCCGGCCGCCGCACCGGCGCCGACCGAGCACGATGCCGCGCCTTCGACTTCCGACGGCCACTGGTCGATCCCGACCCTTCGTGTGACGGGATTCGAGCCGGGTGGTGTCTCCGTCGCGGTCGGCTTGACCGGAGGGGCGGATGCGGTGACGACCACGATCCTCCGCCTGGGCTCGACAACTGTCCGCAGCTGCACATCCGACCGCTGCTCCTTCACCGGTCTTTCCGGGGGGATCTGGGTCATCGCATCGGTCCAGAGCTGGCTGCGCACCGGTCAGGATGCCACGGACCCGGCGACCGTGTACTCCCTGCCGACGATCCTCTTCGTGGCGATCCCCAATGCTCCGACCATCACCCTCAGCGCCGACGACGGCGATCTCGCCATCGCGGGGACCGCCGGCGGCGGTCGCGTTCACGTCCAACTGGCCGACGGAACGCCGGTCTGCGACGCGAGCGCGCGGTTCGGCCGATGGAACTGCGCCGAGGTCGATGCGCCGACCGCAGCCGGCGACTACGAGTACCGTGCCTTCGAGGAATCGACTCTCACCGGAGCGGAGTCGCCATTCAGTGCGACGGCGGTGTTCCACGTGGGTGCCACCGAGGATCCGACACCGACCGCAACGCCCACTGCCACCCCGACCCCCACATCCACGCCGACCGCAACGCCCACTGCCACCCCGACCCCCACATCCACGCCGACCGCAACACCGACCCCCACCCCGACCGGCCCGC
>WOYR01000025.1:0-3697 GCA_011620705.1 Microbacteriaceae bacterium
AACGGTGCGCATCGCGTCGAGCACTCGCAGGCGGGCCGCGATCCCGCTGTCGTTGAACTGCACAGACACCGCGTAGGAGACGGCGGAGCGCGGACCACGGACGACCCCCGCCTCGGAGCGCACCCCGGAGTCGGCCCCGGTCTTGTTGACCAGCAGCATCCCGTGATCGACCCCCCGATGAGACAGCGGATCGAGGCCGAAGGCGCTGGCGACCATCGAGAGGTCGGAGTTCAACGACAGCCATCCGAGCACGCGGCTGCTGGTCAGGTTATCGACGACCTCGCCGCGCGCCAGTGCGCCGAACAGCCAGCTGAGCTCGGCGGTCGAGCCGACCGACAGCTGCGGGGCGTCATCCGGACCGCGGCTCTCGCGCACCAGGTCGAGCAGGGCGGTGCGCAGCAGTCCGAGGGACTCGGTCCTGGCGCGAACCGCGTCGAGCCCGACCTGGCGCAGCAGCACATTCGTCGCCAGGTTGTCGCTGCTCGCACCGACGAGGGTGGCTAGGTCGGCGACCGGGAGGGAAGGCGCCTGCAGGTGCTGCCAGATGCCCGCCTGGCCGACAGCATCCCGGGGCGTCTTGTCCAGGATGCCGTAGCCCGAGAAGTCCCGAGCGGTCAGTCGCGCCGACACCTCGACCAGCAGCAGGATCTTGCCGATGCTGGCGGTCGGCAGCACGATCCGCTCGTCGATGCCCAGCAGGGATCGGCCGGTGTCGAGATCGGCCACCGACGCGGAGACCTGCGCGCCCTCGTAGGCGAGTTCTCCCAGTGCGGTGAAGCTGCTCGAGAAGTTCTCGGCGGCCTGGTCCGCCAGGTGCCGCGGAACCCGGGGCGCGCGCACGCGATCGCGCCGTTCGCGGGTGTACCCGACTTCGGTCACAGGGTGAGCTTTCTCGGAGCGCCAGGGTTGCCGACCATGGTACGCAACGGATGCCGCTCGCGGTATCGGCGATGCCCGCCGCAGCCGTCACCAGATGTGCACGCGCTCCGCCGGGTCGAGCCACAGGGCGTCCGACTCGACGAGCCCGAAGGTGTCGGCGAACTCGTCGATGTTGCGCACGATCTGGTTGCAGCGGAACTCGTTCGGCGAGTGCGGATCGATCGACAGGAGCCGGAGGGCCTCCTCATCGCGCACCTTGATCTGCCACGCCTGCGCCCAGCTGAGGAAGAACCGCTCGGCGCCGGTCAGCCCGTCGATCACCGGAGGCTCGGCGCCGTCCAGCCACAGCAGGTACGCCTTCCACGCGATCGCGAGCCCGCCGAGGTCGCCGATGTTCTCGCCGATGGTGAGCGCGCCCTTGACGTGGTGCCCCGGCAGCGCCTTCGGCTCGAGCGCGTCGTACTGCGCGATCAATGCCGCCGTGCGCTGCTCGAATGCCGCGCGATCCTCGTCGGTCCACCAATTGGTGAGGCGGCCGTCCCCGTCGTACTGCGAGCCCTGGTCGTCGAAGCCGTGCCCGATCTCATGGCCGATGACGCCGCCGATCGCGCCGAAGTTGGCCGCCGCATCCCGGCTCTCGTCGAAGAAGGGGTACTGCAGCATCGCCGCGGGGAACACGATCTCGTTGAAACCGGGGTTGTAGTACGCGTTGATCGTCTGCGGCGTCATGAACCATTCGGTGCGGTCGATCGGCTTGCCGATCTTGCCCAACTCGCGCTGGAACTCGAACTCGGTGCTCGCCCGCACATTCGCGAGCAGGTCGTCCGGCACGATCACGAGTTTCGAGTAGTCCCGCCAGACGGTCGGATAGCCGATCTTCGGGCTGAACTTCGCGAGCTTGTCGAGAGCGCGCTGCCGGGTCTGCTCGGTCATCCAGTCGAGGTTCGTGATGCTGTCGCGGTATGCATCGATCAGGCGGGCGACCAGGGCATCCATCTCGGTCTTGGCGGTCGGGCTGAAGTGCCGCTCGACATAGATGCGCCCGACGGCCTCGCCCATCGCGCCCTCGACGAAGGAGACGCCGCGCTTCCAGCGGGCCCGCAGTTCCGGCGTGCCGGTGAGCGTCTTCCCGTAGAACTCGAAGTTGGCATCGACGAGGGCCTTCGTCAGGTACGGCGCTGCTGAACGGATCAGCTGCCAGCGCAGCCAGTCCGTCCAGCTGTCGAGGCGGTCGGCCGTCAACAGGCTGCCGAGCCCCGACACGAAGCCGGGCTCGCGCACCACCACCTCGGCGAAGGCGCCATCCGGGACGTCGAGCCCCCTCAGCCAGCCGGCCAGCGGGGCCGGAGCGGCGAGCGCCTCGACCTCGGCCCACGGCATCGGGTTGTAGGTGGCATGGCTGTCTCGAGTGTGCACGTTGTCCCAGTGGTGGCTCGCCAGCTCGGTTTCGAGGGCGAACACACGACCAGCGCGCACGGCAGGATCGCCGAGCCCGACGAGGGTGAACATCCGCTCGAGGAAGGCCCGGTAGGCGGCGCGGATGTCGGCGAACTTCTCCTCGTGGAAGTACGACTCGTCGGGCAGGCCGATGCCGCCCTGCTCGAGGAAGACCAAGTACCGCTCCGGATCGCCGGGGTCGTTGTCGACGAAGGCTTCCAGGAATCCGCTCGTGCCGAGCCGCTCGAATCGGCCGAGTTCGGAGACGAGCGCCGGGATCGAGTCGATCGCCTCCACCGCGGCCAGATCGGCGGACAGGGCGGACAGTCCGACCTTCTCGATGCGCGCCTCGTCCATGAAACTCGAGTAGAGGTCGCCGATCTTGCGGGCCTCGCTGCCCGGCTCGGCGGTCTGCGCCTCCTCGATGATCTCGCGCACCGCCTTTTCCGCTTCCTCGGCGAGCAGGTAGAACGAGCCGTAGCGGGCCTTGTCGCTCGGGATCTCGGTGCGGTCGATCCATTTCTGGTTGACGTGGCGGAAAAGGTCGTCCTGCGGCCGGATGGCGGGGTCGAGCTCCTCCAGCTTGATTCCGGACGGGGTCGGCTCGGTCCCGGAGCCGGCCGACTCGGGGCTGGGATGCGGCGCAGAGGTCATGGTGGGAGCCTAAGAGATCGACACCGGTGGCCGCTCCAACTGCCTGCTGAGTGGTACGCTATTTCGTACCACGAGAGGAATGGAATGTCCGCGATCACCGCCAGCGAGGCTCGAAGGAATCTCTTCGGCCTCATCCAGCAGGTCAACGACGACCACGCTCCCGTCGAGGTCGTGTCCAAGCACGGCAACGCCGTCATCATGTCGAAGGACGACTATGACGCAATGTCCGAGACCGCATACCTGCTGCGGAACCCCAAGGGCGCGAAACGGCTTCTCGACGCACTGGAACGCGCCAAACGGGGTGAGGTCGAATACCACGACCTCGACGAGGTCGAACCCGGGTGATCCGGAGACTGGCCTTCGAGCCGGAAGGTTGGGAGGACTACGTCTATAGGCAGACGCAGGACCGCAAGACGCTCAGGCGGATCCACGCGCTCATCGTCGACATCCTCCGGAACGATCCGTTCGAAGGGATCGGCAAGCCGGAGCCACTGCAGCACCTCCTCTCGGGAGCGTGGTCGCGACGCATCGACGAGACGAATCGACTCGTCTACCTCGTGACCGATACTCAAGTGGTCATCCTGCAAGCGCGCGACCACTACTGAGCGCACCCAGCCGGCGTGATGCGAGGACGTGCGGATGACCTCGCCCCCGTTGACGACGCTCAGATGTTGACCACGCTCAGATACCGTGGAGCGGTGAGACTCGTCGTGGCCCGCTGCTCCGT
>WOYR01000025.1:3797-7164 GCA_011620705.1 Microbacteriaceae bacterium
ACGATCGTCGACTCGGCTCCGGGCATCACCGCCACCTTGGCCTACACCTTCCAGCGTCTCGGCCTGGCGGTTCCTGCGCCTGCAGAGCTGCTCGCCTGGGTCGGACCGCCGATCCTCGACTCCTTCCGCGACCTGGCGGGATTCGACCCCGCGCAGTCGCAGCGCGCCCTCGGCATCTATCGCGAGAAGTACCTGACGACGGGCGCGTACGACGCCGCTCTCTACCCGGGGATCTCCGAGGTGCTGCACGCGATCGGCGAGTCCGAGCTCCCCCTCTCCCTCGCCACCTCGAAGCCCGAGACGCCGGCCCGCGCGGTGCTCGAGCACTTCGAGGTCGCCGGGGTCTTCGACGAGCTCACCGGCGCGAGCGACGACGAGGCGCGCAGCGCCAAGAGGGATGTCGTCGAGGAGGCCCTGCGCCGCTTGCGGAACGGCGGCGCCGACCTCTCGAGCCCGGTGCTGATCGGCGACCGCCGCCACGACGTGGAGGGCGCTGCACACCATGGCGTTCCGACGATCTTCGTCACCTGGGGCTACGGCGCTCCCGCGGAGGCCGCAGGGGCGGCCGCCGTCGCGAACACCCCGGCCGAGCTGCTCCCGCTGCTGGGGCTCGGCGCAGCGGCCGATGCGCTCAGCGGCTAGCGAAGGTGGCGCTCGTCCGGCCCGTCGTACGCCGACAGCGGGCGGATCAGCGCGTTCGAGGCGCGCTGCTCCATGATGTGCGCCGTCCAGCCGGTGACCCGGCTCGCGACGAACAGCGGCGTGAAAGTCGGGGTGTCGAAGCCCAGCAGGTTGTAGGCCGGCCCGCTCGGGTAGTCGAGGTTCGGCTTGATCGCCTTGCGGGCATCCATCGCCGCGGCGAGCGTGTCGTAGAGATCGAGCATGTGCTGCGCGTCATGCTCGGCCACCAGGCGGTCGAGCGCCGCCTTCATCGTCGGCACCCGCGAATCGCCGTTCTTGTAGACCCGGTGCCCGAAGCCCATGATCTTGCGCTTCTCGGCGAGCGCCGACTCGAGCCATGCCTCGGCCTTGTCAGCCGAGCCGATCTCGTCGAACACGTGCATCACGGCCTCGTTCGCACCGCCGTGCAGCGGTCCCTTGAGGGCGCCGATCGCCGCGACGACCGCCGAATGCAGATCGCTCAGCGTGCTGGTGACCACCCGTGCCGTGAAGGTCGATGCGTTGAAGGAGTGCTCCGCGTAGAGCACCATCGAGATCCGGAAGACGTCCGCCTCGGTCTCGGTCGGCTCCTCGCCGAAGGTCATCCAGAGGAAGTTGCGCGAGTAGTCGAGGTCCTCGCGCGGCTCGACGACCTCCTGGCCGCGGCGGCGGCGCTGGTCATATGCGACCATGGCCGGCACGGCGGCGAACAGGCGCACGGCCTTGGCGAGTTCGGCCTCCGGGCTGGAGTCCTCAGCCTGCGGGTCGTGCGCACCGAGCATGCTGACCGCGGTGCGCACGACATCCATCGGATGCGCCGTGGTCGGCGTGAGGTCGATCGCGGCCTTCACATGGGGCGCGAGGGCGCGCCCGGCCCGTTCGGCCTTCTCGAACGATGCCAGCTCGGCGTCGGACGGCAGCTCGCCGTGCCACAGCAGCCAGGCCACCTGCTCGAAGCTGCACTTCGCGGCGAGCTCCTGCACCGGGTAGCCCCGGTAGAGCAGCGAGTTGGTCTCGGGGTTGACCTTGGAGATCGCCGTGGTGTCGACGACGACTCCCGCCAGGCCCTTCTTGATATCGGTGCTGTCGGTCATATCGGTCACGTCCTCGTGTCTCGGGCCCTCGTGGGGCTCAGTTGGATCGATTGTTGCTCAGATCGAAGGTGAAGATGCCGTCGTCGAACTCGGAGTATCCCGCGTAGTCGATCAGTTCGTACAGCCGGGCACGCGTCTGCATCTCGGGCAGCTTCGAGTTCAGCGAGCCCTCGGCGATGATCGTGTCGAGCCCGCGCTCTGCCGCGCCCATCGCGAGGCGCAGCAGCGACACGGGGAAGATCACGATGTTGACGCCGACGTCGGCGAGCTGCTGCGTGCTGAACAGCTCGCTCTTGCCGAACTCGGTCATGTTGGCCAGGATCGGCACCTCGACGGCGGCGCGGATGGCGGCGAACTCCTCGAGGGATGCCATGGCCTCCGGGAAGATGGCGTCGGCTCCCGCGTCCACCAGCTTCTTCGCCCGGTCGACGGCGGCGCCGAGCCCCTCGACCCCGCGGATGTCGGTGCGGGCCATGATCAGGAAGTTCGGATCCCGGCGGCCCGCCGCCGCGGCGCGGATCCGCTTGAGCGCGGTGTTCTCGTCGACGACCTCCTTGCCGTCGAGGTGGCCGCAGCGCTTCGGGTTGACCTGGTCCTCGATGTGCAGGCCGGCCAAGCCGGCGTCCTCGATCAGCTGGACGGTGCGGGCCACGTTCATCGGCTCGCCGAATCCGGTGTCGGCGTCCACGAGTGCCGGCAGGTCGGTGACGCGGGCGATCTGCCCGGCGCGCTGCGACACCTCGGTCAAGGTGGTGAGGCCGATGTCGGGCAGCCCCAGGTCCGCGGCGAGCACGGCACCGGAGACGTAGACGCCCTCGAAGCCCTTGTCCTGGATCAGCTGCGCGCTCAGCGGGTTGAAGGCGCCCGGCATCCGCAGCAGCTTCCCTCCGGCCAGCGCCGCGCGGAAGTTCGCGCGCTTCTCGTTCGCGGGGATCCTGGTTTCGAGCATGGCTAGAACAACCCCTTCGGCGGCGTCGGCAGGCCCGGCGTCCAGACGGTGAGGCCGCCGAGTTCGGCGGCGGTGAGCTTCGGCAGCCGCTGGGCCACGTCGAGGAAGCGCTCGATCTCCTCGCCGGGCAGCACGCCATCGGCCAGCGAGCGGAACTTGGCGATGTAGTTCTCGCGGGCGAACGGCCGGGCGCCCAGCGGGTGCGCGTCGGCCACGGCGATCTCGTCCACGATGGTCGATCCGTCCGTCAACGTGATCTCGACCCGGCCGCCGAAGGCCTTCTCCGCCGGATCGTTCGAGTGGTAGCGGCGGGTCCACTCCGGGTCCTCGACGGTGGTGACCTTCTTCCAGAGCGCGACCGTGTCCGGTCGGCCTGCGCGCTCCGGCGCATAGGAGTCGACGTGGTGCCAGGTCCCGTCCTGCAGGGCGACCGCGAAGATGTACGGCACCGAGTGGTCGAGCGTCTCGCGGCTGGCCGCCGGGTCGTACTTCTGCGGGTCGCCGGATCCCGACCCGATCACGAAGTGGGTGTGGTGGCTGGTGGCCAGCACGATCTTGTCGACGTTCGCCGGGTCCTTCAGTTCCGGATGCTGCGCCCCGAGCCTGCGCGCCAGGTCGATCCAGGCCTGCGCCTGGTACTCGGCCGAGTGCTCCTTGGTGTAGC
>WOYR01000128.1 GCA_011620705.1 Microbacteriaceae bacterium
TGCCCACGGCCCGGTGTAGGGATCGAGGCACTCGCCGCCGAGCAGCGCCGCCCAAGGATGGACGCCCTCGGCGAGCGGCCCTACCGGCTTCACGGTCGAGCTCGGGGAGGGGCTGGCGGACGGGGTCGAGGTCGCGACGGCCGGCGCGGGCCCGAGCAGGGTCGGCAGGCGCGTGCCGAGGAGGAACAGGGCGAGCAGGGCCAGCACGGCGACCAGGCCGATCCCCACTCCCAGGAGCACCCTCTGCGTGCGCGTGATGCCGTTCGGCGCGCTACGACCGGCAGCCCCGGTGGGGCGTCCCGCGAAAGGGCGCTCGGTCACCTCCGCGATCCCGCCCTCGTACTCCTTGAATTGGGTGTCGCCGAAGAGGGCGTCGATCGGCGAGGGGGGCTCCGGAGCCGGCGCCTCCTCCGGATCGTCTGACGCCTCGGCCGCGACCGGCCGCAGCCCCCAGTCGAATCCAGAACCCCCCGGCCCGGACCCGCCGTCGCTCACTGCGGTTCCAGGCCGAGGTCGGCCAGTCCGATCGCCGCGAAGTACGGGTATCCGGCGGCCTCGATGACCTGCTGCGCCCCCGTGCCGCGATCGACGACGACGGCGACGCCGACGACGATCGCGCCGACCTTCTCGAGCGCCTCGGCGGCCTTGAGCGGCGAGCCGCCGGTGGTGGAGGTGTCCTCCAGCACGACGACGCGCTTGCCCGCGAGCTCCGGACCCTCGACCTGCTTGCCGCGGCCGTGATCCTTGGGCTCCTTGCGCACCACGAAGGCGTCGTAGGCGCGCCCGCGGGCGGCGCCCTGGTGCAGCACGGCCGCAGCGATCGGATCGGCGCCCATGGTCAGGCCGCCGACGGCATCCACCTCGGGGATGCGGTCGATGATGTCGGTCATGACCTGGCCGATCAGCGGCGCGACGCGGTGGTCGAGGCTGAGCTTGCGCAGGTCGATGTAGTACGTCGCCTTCTTGCCGCTGGTCAGCGTGAAGTCCCCGTGGAACACGGCTTCGCTCGTGATGCAGTCGATGAGCCGGCTCCGCGCGTCGTCGTTCACAGTGACCAGACTAGGGGCCGCCGATGCCCTTGCCGATGGCACGCATCGGCTTCTCGTCGTGCAGCGGGAAGGTGTGCAACTGACCGCTCTGGGTGTTGATCGCCACCTGCGGCGCCGGCTGCGAGCCCGGGGCGTGCGCCCCGAAGAAGCCGAAGACGGCGACCGCGGCTCCGGCCAGGAGCACGCCGACGATGCCGAGCGCGATGGTTCGGCCGGAGGGCCGGGGGATGCGGTCCGTTTCACCAGTGTCGGGGGTCACCGCCCACCACGTTACGGCGGGCCGCGGAGGGCGCGACAGACTCCCGTTCGGGGGATGCCCGGGGGATGCGGTCGGGGGTGCCGGTAGTTTGGATGCCATGCGCATCGCCACCTGGAACGTGAACTCGGTGCGGAGCCGGGTGGGCCGGGTGGTCGACTGGCTGATCCGCGAAGACGTCGACGTGCTGGCCATGCAGGAGATCAAATGCACCGAGGCGCAGTTCCCGATGGACGAGTTCGGCGAGGCCGGCTACGAGGTGCAGCTGCACGGGCTGAACCAGTGGAACGGGGTCGCGCTCGCCAGCCGCTCCCCGATGGACGAGGTGCAGATCGGCTTCGACGGGATGCCGGGCTTCGCCAAGGGCGAGGAGGGGCCCGGCCTCCCGCTCGAGGCCCGCGCGATCGGCGCCACCGTGAACGGGGTGCGGATCTGGAGTCTCTATGCGCCCAACGGGCGCGCACTCGACGACCCGCACTACCGCTACAAGCTGGACTGGCTCAGCGCGCTCGCGGGGGCCACCCGCGACTGGATCGGCGCGCACCCCGATGACCCGATCGCCCTGACCGGCGACTTCAACATCGCGCCGCTGGACTCGGATGTCGGCGACCCGACGTTCATCCCGGGCGTCTCGACCCACATCTCGGCGCCCGAGCGCGACGCCTTCCAGGCACTCGAGGGCATCGGCCTCATGGATGTCGTGCGCCCACTGGTCCCCGACGGCTTCACCTTCTGGGACTACAAGCAGTTGCGCTTCCCGCGCAACGAGGGGATGCGCATCGACTTCGTGCTGGGCAACCACGCCTTCGCCGACCACGTCACCGCCGCCGCGATCCACCGCAACGAGCGCAAAGGCGATGGGCCGAGCGACCACGTGCCGATCACGGTCGACCTCGATCTGGGGATCGACGACGACGATCGGCCGATGATCTTCTAGCGATCGCCGGCCCGGGCGATCGCCGCAGCCGGCTGCTCGTCCGCCGGCGCAAGGGCGGCAGCCGCGGCCGCCTCGACCCGGTCCGGATCGCCTGCCACGAACAGATACTCCGTGTTGCGCAGGTGCGACACCTTGCCGACCTTGACCCCTGCCGGGTTGTGGATGCCGATCTGCGCGCCGACGTAGCGCTTGGCGTCGAAGGCCAGCATCCGCACAGCGGGGTAGCCGGCATCGCGGAGAGCCATGGTCATCTGCTCGGCGGTGATCCACGACTCGTCGTTGTACGAGACGATCAGGGTCTCGGCGTCCGCGCCTGCCAGCAGTTCGCGGAAGGCCGCAGGCATCTCGCGCTTGCGGTTGAAGACGCTCTTGCTCGCGTCATCCCGGCTGTCGATCCGCTTGCGCGCGACCCCGTATGCCTCCGGCCGGTCCCAGCGCACCAGCGTCTCCCACACGTGGTAGTTCGTGAAATAGCGGTGCTGATTGTACGGCGGGTCGAGGTACATCAGCTCCGTGCGCGGGAGCTCGTGCACCAGCTCACGGGCATCCCCGCGCACGGTCGAGCCCGGGCCCGCGATCAGCGCCGGGATGCGCAGCTCGAGCTCGCGGAACGACCGGGGTGCCCAGCTCTTCAGGTAGGCCATCTGCACGCCGGTCGTCGAATCCACCCGGTCGGCGGCGAGGATCAGGCTGCTCAGCAGGATCGGGAAGAGCGGGGAGAGGCGGTAATCCGATTCGAGCGCTTCGCGGATCGCATCGATGCGGGCTCCGTTGTGCGGCTGGAAGTAGCGGGACTCCTCGCAGAAGGTGCGCGTCACGTAGCCGGGCCGGCCGGGCAGCGCCGACAGGAGCGCGAGGGCGTCGCGCAGCTCGTCGAGGTCGATGCTCGCGGCATCCGTGCTGATGAAGCACTCGCCCAGCACCTCGCTGTAACTGGCGATGTCGGCCGCGGTCACCGTCAGTCCGCGGCGTTTGAACTCCTGCGCCACCCGGGTGGTCCCGGTGAACAGATCGACAGCGGTCGTCGCCTCCAGCGCGGTCGCCATCGCCCCCAGGCGCGGCACCATGGTGCGCTTCGAGCCGAGGTACTTGATCACCTGGGCAGCCTAGGCGTGCGGCTCAGGCGAGCAGCGCCGCCACGATCACCAGCACCACGATCGAGAGCGCCGTCGTGATCAGCACGGTGTCCCGGGCCAGCACGGTCGCCACCCCGTAGCGCTGGGCGTAGTTGAAGACGTTCTGCGCCGTCGGCAGCGCGGCGAGCACCACGACCACGAAGAGGCGATGGCCCTCGAGGTGCCAGACGTATTGCCCGAGCAGCCAGGCGACCACCGGCATGACGGCGAGCTTGAGGGTGCTCGCCAGCAGCACCTCGCGGCGGTTCGTGCCCGCGGCGAGGATGCGGCTGCCGTGCAGCGACATCCCGAAGCCGAGCAGGATCACCGGCACCGCTGCGGCGCCCACGAGTTGGAACGGCGCGAGCACGGGCGCCGGGATGCGCAGGTGCGTGACGGCGACGATCAGACCAAGCACCGATCCGATGATGAGCGGATTCCGCACCGGCTGCAGCAGGATGCGCCCGATCGAGAGCGAGCCGCTCGTCGACACGTCCAGCACGGTGAGCGCGATGGGCGCCAGGACGATCAATTGGAGCAGGATCACGGGGGCCGAGCTCGAGGCATCCCCGAGCACGTAGACCGACACCGGCAGGCCGATGTTGTTCGCGTTCACGTAGCCCGAGGCCAGCGCGCCGATCGTGGCCTCGGGCAGCGGACGCCGCCACCGCAGCAGCGCCACGGCGAGGAAGACGGCGATGTCGACCACGGCCGCGATCGCCGAGATCGGCAGCAGCGCCGAGAACAGGTGCTGCACATCCGCCCCGGCGAGCACGGTGAACAGCAGCGCGGGCGAGAGCACGAAGAAGGCGAGACGGCTCAGCACATGCTCGGCGTGCGGGCCGAGCAGGTCGATACGGCCGATGAGGTAGCCGACCCCGATCACGGCGACAATGATCGCGAAGCCGATCAGCACGCCCACCATGCCCTCAGGCTAGGGCTAGCGTTGACACGTGCCGATCGTCGAGGTCCCGGGAGCCCGGCTCAGCTACGACGTCGCGGGCGACCCCGCGCATCCGGCGATCGTGTTCGTGCACGCCGGCGTCGCCACCCGTGCGATGTGGGATCCGCAGTTCCACGACCTGGCGCGCGACCATTTCGTCATCCGCTATGACACCCGCGGCTACGGAGAGTCTCCGGGTCAGGATGTCGAGTTCGCCGACCGGCACGACCTGGTCGCCGTGCTCGACGCGGCCGGCGCGGCGAAGGCCACCTTCGTCGGCTGCTCCCGCGGTGGCCGCATCGCCTTGGACGCCGCGCTCGACCGGCCCGCGCGGGTCAGCGGCCTCGTCACCATCGGCTCGACGCCGGGCGGGGCGGACCAGGACGGCGCCACCGAGTTGGAGCTGGAGATGCTCGCCGCCATCAAGGCGGCGAGCGACTCGGGCGATGTCGACACGCTCGTCCGAACCGAGGTCGCATACTGGGACCTCGGCCCCACCCGCGAGGTCGACGATGTCGATCCAGAGTTCCTGCAGCGGGCCATCGAACTCAACGTCGGCGCCGCGCACTGGGACTTCGCGGGCCTCGACCAGCCGCTCGACCCTCCGGCCATCGCGCGTTTGCACGAGATCGCGGTGCCGGCACTCGTCGTGGTCGGCGAGCTCGATGTCACCGAGGCGAAGCTCGGCTACGAGCTGCTGCTGGAGGGGCTGCCGCACGCGGAAGGCCTGCGCTTCCCCGACTCGGCCCATCTGCCGAGCGTCGAGCGGGCGGAGCAGTTCACCTCCGAGCTGAGGGCGTGGCTCGGAGCGCACTCGCTCTGATTCTCCGCACGCACGTCATCCGCCGTCGAGGCCATGCCGGAAGTGCAGAACCCGGCGCCGACGGGTCGATCACGCGGCTTTCCTGCGTGATTCGCCACGCTTCGCCCCGAACCTCTCCGTAGCCTGGAAGCAGAGAGGAGGCGCGCCATGTCGCTTGTCAGCACCGGATCGATCACGCCCGTTCGCACGAAGTCCATCGTCGGAGAACCCGAGGTCCTCGAGCGTCCGAGGCCCGCCGACGCCTCATCCGCCGAGACGAGTCCCGCCTGGCTCGACCTCAAGGCCGCCGCGATCGCACTGGCCGCATGCCAGATCAAGGATGGCAGCATCCCGGCCGAGGCCTCTCACCCGGAAGCCCGGGAGCTGGTGGCCCGCATCCGCCGGGATCTCCTTGACTTGGCACCGGCGTTCCCGCACGACGCGGAATACCTGGCGGCGCTCGACGCGGACTTCGCGCGCTGGCAGGGCGATGGATTCGGAGTGCCCGACTTCCTCGACTCGCTGACGGCCTTCCACCCGGAACGGCATCGCGAAGACCGCCTGCGCCACCTCGTGGTGTTCCCGATGTACACGCAGAACGGCTCGGCCGAGCGGCACGTCGAGGCGCTCCTGGTGGAGGTGATCTGGCCCGAGCTGATCGCCGGGGTCGAGGAGCGCTACGGCAATGCGATGTTCGTCTCGCTGCGATTCGTCGACTTCACGCCCGGCTACGACAGCAACTCGGCCGTGCTGTTCCCCGAGACGGTGAGCATGCGCAGCATCCCCGCTTTCACCTGGGGCGCCATCTTCCAGGACCGCGAGGCCGCGCGCTTCCGGCGCGTGGTCCGCGCCGCCGCCGGCATCACGAAGCTCGAACTCTCCCCGGTCGACGAGGCGCTGCTGGGCGATCAGAGGCTCGCCGAGGAGACCTTCGTGATGTGGGACCTCATCCACGACCGCAGCCACATGCGCGGCGACCTGCCCTTCGACCCCTTCATGATCAAGCAGCGGATGCCGTACTTCCTGTACTCGCTGGAGGAGCTGCGCTGCGACCTCACCGCCTTCCGCGAGTGCGTCCGACTCGCCGCCGATGAGACGATCGACCCCGACACCCGTTCCCGCGCCGAGCAGGTGCAGCACGCGATCCTGTTCGACCGGATCTTCCGCTTCCCGCTCACCGGCTCGCGCGTGCGCAACTACGACGGGCTCGGCGGCCAGCTGCTGTTCGCCTGGCTGCACCAGCACGAGGTGCTGCACTGGACGGACACCCGGCTCACGATCGACTGGGCCGAGCTGCCCGGCGTCGTGATCGCCCTCTCCGACGCGATCAACGAGCTGTACTGGAAGAGCATCGACCGTCCGAAGACTGCGCACTGGCTCGCCGCCTACGAACTGGTGCGAGCGACGCTGACCCCGAATCCGGCATCGGCCTGGGCGCGCGGCCTGTCCGACGAGATCCTCGCGGGAGCCCCCAGTGGCTATACGGATGCCGTGCTCGACGACGAGTTCCCGCTCTCGATGTTCTACGAGGCGCTCGGCAAGAAGATGGGCGACGTGATCGAGAGCACGAAGGGCATCCGCGCCGGGGCATAGCGCGGGAGGGAGACATGGAACTGCAGGGAAAGGTCGTCGTGGTCGCCGGCTCCTCGAGCGCCTCCGGCCTCGCAGTCGCCGAGCGCCTCAGCGCCGACGGCGCCACCGTCGTCGCCCTCGGGTCCGACGCGGGGCGGCTCGAGCCCGTCCGGGCGGACGACCGCCGCGTCGTGGACCTGCGGGACCCGGGCGCGGTCGAGCTCGTGGCCGCCGGCATCCTGTCGGATCACGGGCGCGTCGACGGCGTCGTGCACCTCGTCGGCGGCTGGCGGAGCGGGCACGACGACGAAGGATGGCGGCAGCTGCTCGCCAGCAATGTGACCACGCTGCGCAACACGAGCCTCGCCTTCCGCGACGCGCTGCT
>WOYR01000152.1:0-4855 GCA_011620705.1 Microbacteriaceae bacterium
GGTGAGGGGGGTGGGGAGGGGGCTACGGAGCCGGCTCGCCGATGCGCTCCAGCGCATCGACCACGAGCGCCCAGAAGCCTGCGGCGTCGAGGTCGAACGCGACCTTCGTGGTGCAGTCGGCAGGGGCGGGAGCGCGCAGATCGGTGACGGTCATCCCGAGGGTGTGCTCGCCACGGGTCTCGATCGCGATCGGCGCCCGCACCGTGCGCATCAGCGTCGGGTCGATGACGTAGGCGACGGCGACCGGGTCGTGCACGGGCGGATGCGGGAAGCCCTGCGCGTCCCGGTACGCCTTCTCGAAGAACAGCATCAGCTCTCCGACGAAGGCGGCGGGCCCGGTGCCGACCCCGGCGATGGCGGCCTGCACCTCGGGGGTCGCGATCGCCTGGTGCGTGACATCCAGCCCGACCATGGTGACCGGCCAACCGGCGCCGAACACGATGGCAGCCGCTTCGGGGTCGATCACGATGTTGAACTCGGCCACAGCGCTCCAGTTGCCCTCGTGCACGCCCCCGCCCATCAGCACGACCTCCTTGACCCGCGGGATGATGCGGGGCTCCAGCCGTGCCGCGAGCGCGATGTTCGTCAGCCCCCCGGTGGGCACGAGCGTGATCTCCCCCGGCGCCGCGGCCATGATCGTGTCGGCGATGAACTGCGCTGCGGGCCGCGGATCGAGTCGGATCGCCGGCTCCGGCAGCACGGGCCCGTCGAGCCCGGACTCGCCGTGGATCGCGCCCGCCGTCTCGATCTCGCGCACGAGCGGGCGGGAGGAGCCCTGCGCGAACGGCACCCCGGTGATGCCCGCAACCCGCGCGACCGAGAGGGCGTTGCGCGTCACCTTGTCGATGGTCTGGTTGCCGGCCACGGTCGTCACCCCCAGCAGCTCGATCTCGGGACTGCCCCACGCCAGCAGCATCGCGACCGCGTCATCGTGGCCGGGATCGCAGTCGAGGATGATCTTGGTCGGCATCCTCCGAGCCTATGGCCCGGTGGATTCGTCGATGCCCGGTAGATTCGAGCCATGAGCGCCGCCGATGACCTCGCCCTGCCCGGCTCCCGGACCGGCCTCAGCGCCCTCCCCAAGATCTCACTGCACGACCACCTGGACGGCGGACTGCGCCCGCAGACGATCATCGAGCTGGCGGAGCCGCTTGGCATCGGGCTTCCCGCCGCCACGGCGCCCGAGCTGGGGGCCTGGTTCGCCGAGAAGTCCGACAGCGGCTCGCTCGTCGAGTACCTGAAGACCTTCGACGTCACGATCGCCGTCATGCAGACCGCGGAGGGCCTCACCCGGGTCGCGCGGGAGTCCGTCGAGGACCTGGCCGCCGACGGGGTGATCTACGGCGAGCTGCGCTGGGCGCCCGAGCAGCACCTGCAGCGCGGCCTGACGCTCGACGAGGCCGTCGAGGCCGTGCAGCGCGGCATCGACTCCGCCGTCGATCGGATCCGCGGTGCAGGGGGCTGGATCCGTGCGGGCCAACTGGTGAGCGCGATGCGCCACCTCGACCGGGGGACCGAGATCGCCGAGCTGGCACTGCGGCACCGCGACCGCGGGGTGGTCGGCTTCGACATCGCGGGCCCGGAGGCGGGTTTCCCGCCCTCGCGCATGCACGAGGCCTTCGACGTGCTCGCGCGGGCGTGCTTCCCGGCCACGGTGCACGCCGGGGAGGCGGATGGCGTCGACAGCATCCTGGGCGCACTGGTCGACGGCCGAGCCCTGCGGCTCGGTCACGGGGTGCGGATCGCCGAGGACATCACGATCGAACGCAGCGACGATGAGAGCACCTTTGTCACGCTCGGCCGCGTCGCCCAGTGGGTGAAGGACCGGGGCATCCCTCTCGAGACCAGCCCGAGCTCGAACCTGCAGACCGGCGCGATCGCGGCATGGGGCACGACGATGGCCGATCATCCTTTCGACCTGCTCTACCAGCTCGGCTTCCGCGTGACGGTCAACACCGACAACCGCCTGATGAGCGCGACGACCCTGACCCGCGAGCTCGGCCTCCTGGTGGACGCCTTCGGCTACGAGCTCGACGACCTGGAGGCGTTCCAGCTCAACGCGGCCGAGGTCGCATTCCTGCCGCTCGAAGACCGCGAGGAGCTCATCGAGCGCGTCGGGGCGGGTTTCGCGGCCGCCTCCGGCCTGGGGTGACGGCTGGGCCGATGGCCGGTCATGCGCCTTCCTTCCCCGAGGCTCCGCCGCTCCCCGAGACTCCGCCGCTCGACGGGGCGCTGCCGCTCCTCGGCGCGGGACCCCCGTCTTCCAGGAGCGCGCGCATCCCCGCGTCGAGCTTCGCGAGTGCGGCCCCGGCCGCCGCGAGGCGTTCGGCGCCGCTGCCATCCTCCGACACCGCATCCAGATAGCACTTGAGCTTCGGCTCCGTGCCGCTGGGGCGCACGATCACGCGTGCGCCGCCCTCCAGGTGCAGGCGCAGCAGCTCGCTCGGCGGGAAGGTCTCGAAGCCTTCGGCGAAGTCGTCGATGCTCTCCACCCGGATGCCGCCGATCTGCGAGGGGAGCTCCGCGCGCAGCCGCGCCATCGTCCGCGCGATCTGCCCGGGCCCGGCCACCCGGATCGAGATCTGCGATGAGGCGTAGCCGCCGAAGGCCTCCGCGAAATCGATGAGGTGCTGCGCGAGGGTGGTGCCGGCGGCGGCGAGCTCGGTGAACAGGCCGATGACCTCCACGGCGGCCGAGATGCCGTCCTTGTCGCGCACCTTCTCCGGATCCACCAGGTAGCCGAGCGCCTCCTCGTAGCCGAAGGCGAGGCCGCCGACTCGGGAGATCCACTTGAAGCCGGTCAGGGTCTCCACGAAGTCCAGCCGGTAGTGGCGGGCGACCGCCGCGAGGGCGGGCGAGCTGACGAGCGAGCAGGCGAGGGTCCCGGTGTCGGCGGCAGCTGCATCCAGACGGCGCGCCGCCCGCCAGCCGAGCAGCCAGCCCACCTCGTTGCCGCTGAGGCGCCGCCAGCCGCCGGGCGCGCTCGCGTCGGGCACGCCGACGGCGAGCCGGTCCGCGTCGGGGTCGTTCGCGATGACCACATCCGCCCCGGATGCGCGAGCCGTCTCGAAGGCGAGGTCGAGCGCCCCCGGCTCCTCCGGGTTCGGGAAGGCCACCGTCGGGAAGTCGGGATCCGGGTGCAGCTGCGCGTCGACCGTGACCGGCGCGGCGAAGCCGGCGGCCGCGAACACCGCGGATGCGGTCTCCCAGCCGACCCCGTGCATCGCCGTGTAGACCGCCTTCAGGGTCGACGGCGCAGTGGCGATAGATGCCGTCCGCCGCACATACTCGTCCACGACGCTCTCGGGCGCGCTCCCGTAGTCGGTCGAGCGCGGCAGTGCGAGGATCGACCCGCGCGCGACCCGCTCGATCTCGGCCGCGATCTCGCCATCGGCGGGCGGCACGATCTGCGAGCCGGCGTCGGCACCGCCGAGGTACACCTTGTAGCCGTTGTCGCGGGCGGGGTTGTGGCTGGCGGTGACCATGACGCCTGCACTCGCGCCGAGGTGGCGCACCGCGAAGGCGAGCACCGGGGTCGGCAGCGCGCGCGGGAGCAGTGCGGCCTGCACGCCCGCGCCCTGCATGAGCTCGGCGGTGTCGCGGGCGAAGATGCCCGAGTTGTGGCGTCCGTCGTAGCCGATGACGACGGAGGGGTGCCGGCCCCGCGCCAGCAGATAGGCCGCGAGACCCGCGGCGGCCTGGGCGACGAGCACCCGGTTCATGCGCATCGGACCCGCCCCGAGCGCGCCGCGGAGCCCCGCCGTGCCGAACTCGAGCCGGCCGGAGAAGCGCTCGGCCAGCTCGGCCGCCGATGGCGCGTCGCCTGCCACGGCGGCCTCGATCAGCGCGCCGAGTTCGGCGCGCGTCACCGGATCGGGGTCCTGCGCGATCCATGCCCGCGCGCGGTCCGCGAGTTCAGGTTTCACGAGTTCGGGTTCCGCGAGTTCGCGGTCCGCGAGTTCGGGGTCCACGCCTTCGGTGTCAGCGGGTCCGGGGCCGGCGGACCCTGGTTCGAAAGGGTCGTCGTCGACCATGCCGCTGCCTCCTAGAGCTCTGCCACGATCCGGGCGAGCAGCTCGCTGATCACCGGCTCGGCATCCTGACCGGCTTGCAGCACCTCCGCGTGGCTGAGGGGCTCGGGCGAGATGCCGGCGGCGAGGTTCGTGATGAGGGACATCCCGAGCACCTCCATTCCGGCCTGGCGGGCGGCGATCGCCTCCAGCGCGGTCGACATGCCCACGATATGCCCGCCGATCGCCTTCGCCATCTGCACCTCGGCAGGGGTCTCGTAGTTCGGCCCGCGGAACTGGGTGTACACGCCCTCGTCGAGTTCGGGCGCGACCGAGCGCGCGAGCTCGCGCAGCCGCTTCGCATACAGGTCGGTCATGTCGATGAAGGTCGCACCCTCCAGCGGCGAGGTGGCGGTGAGGTTGATGTGATCGCTGATCAGCACCGGCGTGCCGGGTTTCCAGCTCTCCCGGATGCCGCCGGCCCCGTTGGTCAGGATCATCGTCGTCGCGCCCGCCGCCGCGGCGGTGCGCACGGAGTGCACCACGCGCCGGACGCCGTGGCCCTCGTAGAGATGCGTGCGCGCCCCGATCACCAGCGCGCGCTTGCCGTTCGGCAGCAGCACGCTGCGCAGCGTGCCGACGTGGCCGCTGAGCGCGGGCTTGCTGAAGCCGACGATGTCGGCCGCGGTGATAGTCGCGGTGGTCTCGCCGATCAGATCGGCGGCTCTCGCCCAGCCGCTGCCGAGGGTGAGTGCGATGTCGTGCTTCTCGACGCCGCTCGCCGCGGCCAGCTGCGCCGCGGCCTGCTCCGCGATCGCGAACGGATCCGCGGCCGGATCGTCGAG
>WOYR01000152.1:4955-7056 GCA_011620705.1 Microbacteriaceae bacterium
GGGCGTCGAGGGCGCGGGCGTCGAGGGCGCGGGCCGAACCGTTGCTCGGGATATCGCTGGGCATGCCGCCCAGCCTAGAACGGCGGTAGCACCTCCTCCGGTGCACGAGAATGGGGGCATGCCATACGAGTTCGAGCGGACCCAGCGCATCGCCGTCCTCGGAGGCGGTCCCGGCGGCTACGAGGCGGCGCTCGCGGGCGCGCAGCTGGGCGCGGACGTGACGCTCGTCGAACGCGTCGGCGTCGGCGGTTCCGCGGTGCTGACCGACGTCGTCCCGTCGAAGACGCTCATCGCGACGGCGGAGGCGGCGAACGCCGTGGACGAGGCCGCCGATCTGGGCGTGCGATTCTTCACCCGCAATGGCGACGGCCGCGCCGTGCGCCCCGAGGTCGCCGTGAACCTCGGCGCGGTCAACCAGCGGCTGCTGCTGCTGGCGCGCCAGCAGTCCGAGGACATGAAATCCGAGTTGATCAAAGCCGGCGTGCGCATCGTCGCCGGCGACGGCCGGCTCGACGGGCCGAACCGGCTCGTGGTCTCCACCGGAAAGGGCAAGGGCCGCACCGACTTCGACGAGGTCGACGCCGACACTCTCGTGGTCGCGGTCGGCGCCAGCCCGCGCGAACTGCCCACCGCGAAGCCGGATGGCGAGCGCATCCTCACCTGGACCCAGCTGTACTCGCTCGACGAGATCCCCGAGCACATGATCGTCGTCGGCTCCGGCGTGACCGGCGCGGAGTTCGCCTCCGCCTACCTCGCGCTCGGCTCGCAGGTGTCGCTCATCTCGAGCCGCGAGCAGGTGCTCCCCGGCGAGGACGCCGACGCCGCCAGCGTGATCGAGAACGTCTTCACCCGCAACGGCATGGACGTGCTCAGCAAGAGCCGCGCCTCGAAGGTCGAGCGCACCGGGGACGGCGTGCTCGTCACGCTGAGCGACGGGCGCACGGTCGAGGGATCCCACTGCCTGATGGCGGTCGGCTCGGTGCCCAACACGCCGGGCATCGGGCTCGAGGAGGCCGGGGTGCAGCTCACCGGGAGCGGGCACATCCGGGTCAACCGCGTCGCCCGCACCTCGATGCCGATGGTGTACGCCGCCGGCGACTGCAGCGACTTCCTGCCGCTGGCGTCCGTCGCGTCGATGCAGGGCCGCACCGCGGTCTACCACGCGATGGGGGATGCGGTCGAGCCGACCGAGCTGCGCAACGTGAGTTCCAACATCTTCACCCAGCCAGAGGTCGCGACGGTCGGATGGTCGCAGAAGCAGATCGAGGAGGGCATCGTGCAGGGCGGCATCTACAAGCTGCCGCTGGCATCCAACCCCCGCGCCAAGATGATGGGCATCAAGGACGGTTTCGTGAAGATCTTCGCCCGCACCGGCTCCGGCACCGTGATCGGCGGCGTGGTGGTCGCGCCCAAGGCGAGCGACCTCATCCTGCCGATCTCGCTCGCGGTGGAGCACCGGCTCACCGTCGACCAGCTGGCCCGTGCGTTCAGCGTCTACCCCTCGCTGTCGGCGAGCGTGACGGATGCCGCGCGAGCGATGCACATCGTCGGCTGACCGGGCTTCGGCATCCGGCGCTCGACGCCTTCGACCACTTTTCACTTTCGGGGACTTCGATCACTTTCGAGGACTTTCACGTGCGAATCTGCGCGAAGGGGTCGAATCTCTGGCCAGGACTCGTCCTCCACAGGTGATGCCGGCGGCGCAGACCACGCGCGCGGCATCGACGCGTGCCGCGCGCGGTCCGGAAGGCTGCATCGTGGCGGGATGCACGTGGCCGCATCAGCAGACTGGCGCTTCGATCTCATTCTGAGCCGGGACCTTCGAACCCCCGCTGCTCGTGGCGACATCGCTCGTCGTGCCGCCCGCGGAGAGCTGGCCCGAATCGCCAGGGGAGCCTATCTGCCCGTCGCGCTGTGGGAGAGCGCCGGTCGTGACGAGAGGTATCGGATGCGGGTGCGGGCGATCGCGGCGATGGCGTCCGAGGATCTCGTCCTCTCCCACGCTTCGGCCGCGGTCATCTGGGGCCTTCCATGGTTGGGGCCGTGGCCCGACCGTGTCGACGCACTGGCCTCGCGGTCGTACGGGGGCCACTCGACCTCG
>WOYR01000150.1 GCA_011620705.1 Microbacteriaceae bacterium
CAGTTCGCCGGCTACCTGCAGCACGACAACAAGGAGGAGACCCTCCGCGTCTACGGCGAGACCGTCATCCCCGCCATGTCGGAGCACCCGGCGGCGAAGAGCTAGCCGATGAGACGACGGCGATGAAGCGCTTGCGCGGGGCCATGCTCGGCATCGCCGGCATCGTGCTGCTCGGGGTGCTCTGGGAGGCCTACAAGGCGCTCGCCCCGGCGAACGGCGTCGCGATCAACGGGCTGACCGTGCTGCCGCGCACCAGCGATGCCGCCATGCCGCACCTGTCGACGATGCTCCAGCGCGCGCTCGATCCTGTCAGCTCGGTGCCCGGCTCCGCGCCGCTGTGGGCGGCCGTGCTGCAGGCCAGCGCCTTCACGCTGAGCGTGGCCGCCGTCGGCTGGCTGGTTGGCGTGATCGTCGGACTGGTGATCGCGACCATCATGCAGCGCTTCCGCACGGCGGAGTCCGCGTTGCTGCCATGGGTCGTGCTGAGCCAGACCGTGCCACTGATCGCCCTGGCCCCGCTCGTGAAGCGATGGGGAACGTTCGTGCACCTCGGCGCCTTCGACTGGCAGGACTGGATGTCGGTGGCCCTGATCGCGAGCTACCTCGCCTTCTTCCCGGTGTCGATCGGGGCCCTGCGCGGCTTCTCGTCGCCCGAGCGCGCCCACCTGGACCTGATGCGCGCATACGGGGTGGGATGGTGGCGCACGCACCTGCGGCTGCGGGTGCCGGCGAGCGTTCCATACCTGGTGCCGGCGCTCCGCCTGGCCGCGGCGAACGCCGTGATCGGCACGGTCGTCGCGGAGGTGTCGATCGGCTTGAGCGGCGGAGTCGGACGCATGATCATCGACTTCGCCCAGACCGGGTCCAGCGATCCGGCCAAGCAGTGGGCGCCGATCTTCGGGGCCGTGATCGTCGGGCTCGTGGCCGCCGGCGCGGTCGTGCTGATCGGCCTGGCGCTGGGCAAGTACCGCAGGAATGAGGTCCCGGCATGAGCGCGAACGCTTCCGCCGCCCCGCGCCCCTCCACCGAGCCCGCCGTCGAGATCGTCGGCGTCGGCAAGGTCTTCCCGGGGCGCAGAGGCGCGGGCGTGACCGCCTTGGAGGACGTCAGCCTGCAGATCGAGGCGGGCGAGTTCGTCTCGCTGATCGGCCCGAGCGGCTGCGGCAAGTCGACGATGCTGCGGCTCATCGCCGACCTCGACGCTCCGAGTTCGGGAACGGTCAACGTGTTCGGCAAGCCGGCCCGGCAGGCGCGCCTCGACCAGGACTACGGCATCGCCTTCCAGCAGGCGGGCCTGCTGCCGTGGCGGACGGTGCGCGAGAACATCGAGCTGCCGCTCCAGCTGCACGGCGCCGGGCGGGCCGCCCGCAGGGCGCGGGCGGACGAGCTGATCGAACTGGTCGGGCTCGGGGACTTCGGCGACAAGCATCCGGACCAGCTGTCCGGAGGGATGCAGCAGCGGGTCGCCATCGCCCGCTCGCTGGTGGAGAGCCCCCGCCTGCTGCTCATGGACGAGCCCTTCGGCGCCCTCGACGAGATGACGCGCGAGCGGATGCAGACCGAGCTCGCGCGGCTCCGCGCCGAGACCGGGGCCGCCGTGGTGTTCGTGACCCATTCGATCCCCGAGGCGGTGTACCTGTCGGACCGCGTTGTCGTCATGTCGCCGCGGCCCGGCCGGATCGTGCGGCTGCTGGACATGCGGCTCGGCTCCGCGCAGGAGCGCACCGATGCCCTGCGCGAGGACGAGCACTTCTTCGAGCGGGTCAGCGCGGTGCGCGAGGCGCTCCACGGCGACGCCGTCGCCTCCGTGCAGGGGAAGGAGGCCAGATGAGTGCCGCCGCCTCCCGCCCGTGGGTGCGGATCCTGGCCCCGATCGTCCTGGGACTGCTCGTGCTCGCCCTCTGGCAGGGCGCGGTCGTCGCGCTCAAGATCCAGCCATTCGTCCTCCCCGGCCCGATCGCGATCGGGACCCAATTCGGGCTGCGGGCCCCGTTCGTGCTGAACGCCGCGCTGATCACCGCGCTCAACGCGCTGATCGGCCTGGTCATCGGAACCGTCGGGGCGGCGATCGCCGCCGCCGTCGCGGCCTCGTTGCGCGTGCTCGACGAGCTGAGCGCGCCGATCGTGACCGCGGCATCCGTCATCCCGATCGTGTCGCTCGCGCCGGCGCTGTACACGATGTTCGGCGCCGATGCGCAGACCGCCCGGGTGCTGATCGCCGCGCTCGCGGCGTTCGTCCCGGTGTACTTCAACACCCTGCGCGGACTGCGGATGGCGGCGCCGATCCACCGCGATCTGATGCGCAGCTACGCGGCGAGCAGCGGTCAGGCGCTGCGCGCCGTCACGCTGCCGGGCGCCGTCCCCTACTTCTTCACCGGGGTGAGGATCGCGTCGTCGCTCGCGGTCATCAGCGCCCTCATCGCCGAGGACTTCGGCGGCCCCATCAAAGGCCTCGGCACCGCGATCACCACCGCGGTCTCGTCGAGCAACTACCCCCTCGCCTGGGCATTCGTCCTGGGCGCGATCATCACCGGTCTCGTCTTCTACGGCGCGACCCTCGTCCTGGAGACCGCTGCAACGTGGCATCGCGTATCCGCCTGAACGTGCCTCGCACATCCCCGCGAGGCCCGGTCACCCCAGAGAGCACCACGAAGGAGGAAGCACCATGAACCACAGCACACGGATGAAGCTGAGCATCGGCGCGGTCGGCATCGCCGCCGCGCTCGTGCTCAGCGGCTGCGCAAGCGGCGGCAGCACCGGCGATTCCACCGCCAGTTCCAGCGGCGAGCTCACCCCCATCACCCTGCAGCTGCAGTGGGTCGCGCAGGCCCAGTTCGCCGGCTACTACGCGGCGGTCGCGCAGGGGTACTACAAGAAGGAAGGCCTGAACGTCACGATCAAGGAGGCGGGAACCACGACCGTCCCGATCGACGTGCTGGCTGCGGGCGACGCCGACTACGCGATCTCGTGGGTCCCGAAGGTGCTCGGTTCGATCGAGCAGGGCACCAAGGTGACCGACGTCGCCCAGATCTTCGAGCGCAGCGGCACCACGCAGATCTCCTTCAAGGACAAGGGCATCACCTCGGCCGCCGACCTCAAGGGCAAGAAGGTGGGCAGCTGGGGCTACGGCAACCAGTGGGAGCTGTTCGCCGGCATGCAGAAGGCCGGCATCGACACGACCAGCCAGATCTCGCTCGTGCAGCAGGCCTTCGACATGAACGGCTTCCTGGCGGGCGACATCGACGCGGCGCAGGCGATGACCTACAACGAGTACGCGCAGGTGCTGGAGACGGTGAACCCGGCGACGGGCAAGCTGTACCAGCCGAGCGAGCTCAACGTCATCAACTGGAACGACGAGGGCACGGCGATGCTCCAGGATGCCATCTGGGCCGACGCCGACAAGCTCGCGAACGACAAGACGTACGCATCGAACACCGTGAAGTTCATCAAGGCGTCGATCGAGGGCTGGGTCTACGCGCGCGACCACCCGCAGGAGGCCGCCGACATCGTGCTGAAGGCCGGTCCGACCCTGGGCGCGAGCCACCAGCTGTGGCAGACGAACGAAGTCAACAAGCTGATCTGGCCTTCGACGGGCGGGATCGGCGCCATCCAGAAGAAGGCGTGGGACCAGACGGTCAAGATCGCGCTGGGAACGAAGGATGACACCGGCTCCACCATCATCACCACCGCACCCCCGGCGACGGCGTACTCCAACAAGTACGTCGACCAGGCGCTCAAAGAGCTGAAGGCAGAAGGGGTGGATGTCCTGGGCAAGGACTTCACGCCGCTGACCGTCGCCCTGAAGGAGGGCGGCAAGTAGCCCGCACTACCCCCGGGCGGGCGCGGGGACCGATGGCCCCCGCGCCCGCCTTCCACCTGAACGAGAGAGAATCATGAGCGAACCCACCACCGGCGCCGACCTCGGCGCGCGGACCCTCGAACTCGATCGTGCCCACGTCTTCCACTCCTGGTCGGCGCAGGGCGCGCTCCACCCCTTCGTGATCGCGGGTGCCCTTGGCTGCGAGGTCTGGGACTTCGACGGGAACCGCTACCTCGACTTCTCCAGCCAGCTCGTCAACACCAATATCGGGCACGGGCATCCGAAGGTGGTGGCGGCGATCCAGGAGCAGGCCGCGATCCTGCCCACCGTGGCACCGGCGCACGCCAACCTGACCCGCGGCGAAGCGGCGAAGCGGATCCTGGCCAAAGCGGGCGCCCCGTTCCACAAGGTCTTCTTCACCAACGGCGGGGCGGACGCCAACGAGAACGCCATGCGCCTGGCCCGCCTGGTGACGGGCCGCGACAAGGTCCTGAGCCAGTACCGCAGCTACCACGGCAACACGGGAGCTGCGATCGTCGCCACCGGCGACTGGCGGCGCGTGCCGAACGAGTTCGCACGCGGTCACGTGCACTTCTTCGGGCCGTTCGCCTACCGCTCCGAGTTCTGGTCGACCACCCAGGAGGAGGAGTCGGAGCGCGCGCTGCACAGCCTGGAGCGCATCATCCAGGCCGAAGGCCCGAACTCGATCGCGGCGCTGATCGTCGAGGGCGTGCCCGGAACGGCCGGCGTGCTCGTCCCGCCGCCCGGCTACTTCGCTGGCCTGCGCGCGCTCGCCGACCAGTACGGCTTCAAGCTCATCGTCGACGAGGTGATGTCGGGATTCGGCCGCACAGGCGACTGGTTCGCCTGGCAGAACGAGACCATCAACCCCGAGCACGTCGTGCCCGACCTGATCACCTTCGCCAAGGGCGTCAACTCGGGCTACGTGCCCGCGGGCGGAGTCATCATCTCGGAGGCGATCGCGAGCGAGTTCGACGACCAGGTGTTCCCCGGCGGGCTCACCTACAGCGGGCACCCGCTGGCGATGGCGTCGATCGTCGCGTCCATCGACGCGATGGAGGAGGAGGGCATCGTCGCCAACGCCGCCACGATCGGTCGCGAGGTGCTCGGCCCGGGGCTGCTCGAACTGGCGTCGCGGCATCCGATGATCGGAGAGGTGCGGGGGCTGGGGGTGTTCTGGGCGCTCGACCTGGTTCAGGATGCCGCCACCCGCGAGCCGGTTGAGCCGGCGACCGTCGGCCTGCTCAGTTCGGAACTGCTGAAGCGCGGCCTGCTGCCCTTCACCTCCGACAACCGGATCCATGTGGTGCCGCCGTGCACGGTCACCGCCGAGCAGGTGACGCGCGCGCTGGCCATCTACGACGAGGCCTTCACGGTCGTCGAGGCGATCTGAACCACTCCCAGCTCCGCGAAAGTACGGACTTCTCCGTACTCTCGACGCCGAAAGCTCGGACAAGCCCGTACTTTCGCGGAGAGGGACGGGGAGCGCGCCTCGGGCCGAGCGACTAAACTCTCCCCCCGTGCCCGCTCACACCTCCCCCTTCGATCTCCCCGTCTACGACCTCGTGCACCGGCCGGGGGAGATGCGCGAGCGCAGCATCGAGTTCGACGCTCCGGAGCGTCTCGGCGAGGGTGTGGCCTACGTGAAGCAGGGCGAGCCGATCGTGCTCGACGTGCGCCTGGAGGGGCTGCACGACGGCATCCTGGTCACCGCCGAGGCCACGACGACCGCGGTGGGCGAGTGCGTGCGCTGCCTCGACCCGGTGTCGTTGCCGGTCGAGGTCGAAATCCAGGAGCTTTTCGCGTATTCTCCTGATGAAGCCTTCGACTTCGCGGTTCACGATGACTACGTAGATCTTGAACCCGTCGTGCGGGATGCGGTGGTGCTGTCGCTGCCGTTCCAGCCGGTCTGCCGGCCGGATTGCCCTGGTCTCGATCCGGAAACGGGTCTGAAACTCGCGGACGATCCGGATCGGAAGCCGCGTGAGGTGCTCGACCCCCGGTGGGCGGCACTGCAGGGCTTCACACCAGACCAGCAGCCGGACGCCTGAGCGCGCCGGACGTTCACAGCAGGAGAAGAGACAGTCATGGCCGTTCCCAAGCGCAAGCAGTCGCGCAGCAACACGCATGCCCGCCGCTCGCAGTGGAAGGCGACGCCGGTGCAGCTCGTCAAGTCCATCGAGAACGGCAAGACCGTCTACAGCCTCCCGCACCGCGCCAAGGTGGTCGAGGACTCGGCCGGTACGCCCCTGTACCTGGAGTACAAGGGCCGCAGGGTCGCGGACGCCTAAGGCGCCGACCACGTCCTCATCGGGGTCGAACGGCGCCAAGAGCGCCGTTGGGGTCATCGCAGACCGTGCGGAGCTGTCTGCAACACTCGGGGTCGACATCGACCCCGAGCTGCTGCAACTCGCCCTCACGCACCGTTCGTACGCGTACGAGAACGGCGGTCTCGCGCACAACGAGCGTCTTGAGTTCCTCGGCGACTCGATCCTGGGCCAGGCCGTCACGGTCATGCTCTACACGGAGAACCCCGCCCTCGACGAGGGCGAGCTGGCCAAGCGCCGCGCCAGTCTCGTCAGTTCGGTCGCGCTGGCCGAGATCGCCGTCGGCATCGATCTGGGCTCGCACATCCTGCTCGGCCGCGGCGAGGAGCTGACCGGCGGGCGCCAGAAGTCCTCGATCCTCGCCGACTGCGTCGAGGCCGTGATCGGCGCCGCATACCTCTCCCTGGGACAGGATGTCGCGACCGACCTCGTGCTGCGCCTGATCGCGCCTCTGCTGGCCGATCCAGAGCGCTTCGGGGCCGCCATGGACCCCAAGACCAGCCTGCAGGAGCTCTCCACCCGCCTGGGCAAGGGTTTGCCGCAGTACCAGGTCAGCGACAGCGGCCCCGACCACTCGAAGCGCTTCCACGCCACCGTCATCGTCGGCGGCGCGCCGGTCGCCACCGGCGACGGCTCCAGCAAGAAGCAGGCCGAGATGGCCGCGGCGCTGGCCGCGTGGGCCGTGCTGCAACGGCCGAAGCGCTAGGGCGGCCGTGCCCGAGCTGCCCGAAGTCGAGGTCGTGCGATCCGGCCTCGAGCCCGCGGTGACGGGTGCCGCCCTCACGCGCGTCGAGGTGCTCGACGAGCGCTCGCTGCGGCGGCACGACGGTCCGGCGGAGGATTTCGTGCAGCGGCTCACCGGCGCGGCATTCGGCGTGCCG
>WOYR01000040.1:0-2723 GCA_011620705.1 Microbacteriaceae bacterium
TCGGCCGCGACGGCTTCGTGCTCGGCGAGGGCGCCGCGGTGCTGGTGCTCGAACGGGAGGACCATGCCAGGGCGCGGGGCGTCCCCATCCATGCCTTCCTGGAGGGAGCGGCGCTCACCTCCGACGCATTCGACATCGTGGCCGCCGACCCCCAGAACCAGGCGCGCACGATGTCGCTCGCGCTGCGCTCGGCCGGGCTGGGTCCAGACGACATCGCGTTCGTGCACGCGCACGCGACCTCGACCCCGCTCGGCGACGCGAACGAGAGCCGTGCCATCACCTCGGCGCTGGGTCGCAGCTCGGTCACCTCGACGAAGTCGATGGTCGGCCACCTGCTCGGCGCATCCGGCGCGCTCGGGGCCATGGTCGCGGCGCAGGCGCTGCGCGAGGGCCGCGTGCCAGGGACGATCAACGCGGACGAGCTCGACCCGGAGATCGAGGTCGATGTGATCCGGAGCACGCGCGAGGGCGACTTCCGGGCGGCGCTCGTCAACGCGTTCGGATTCGGCGGCCACAACGTCTCGCTCGTGCTGACGCGGGACTGACCGGCTCCGCCGGGTCAGCGCCCTGCGGTTTCCACCTTCTTGTCGTCAGCATCCCCGATGCCGCCCGACTCGAGTTGCGCGCTCGGGGTGCCGGATGACCCGAAGTCCGGGGTCCCCGCAGGGACCGGTCTGCCGAGCAGCTGGTAGACGACCGCTCCGTCGAGCGTCTCCGCCTCGATCAGGCGGTCGACGAGCTTCTCGAGGGCGCCGCGGTTCTTCGAGATGAGGTCGACGGCGCGCTCCTCCGCTTCGCGCAGGAGGCGCGCGACCTCCGTGTCGACGGCGCGCTGCGTCTCCTCGGAGTACGGGCGGTTGAACGTCGTGCCGCTGGCCGCGGCATCGTCGCCGATGGGATATCCGACCGGACCGAGGGTGGGCGACAGGCCGAACTCGCGCACCATGCGGGTCGCCACCTCGGTGGCGGCGCTGAGATCACTGGTCGCGCCTGTCGAACCCTCGCCGTAGACCACGAGCTCCGCCGCTCGCCCGCCCAGCTGGGTGGCCAGCAAGTCCTTGAGCGCTGCCTCGCCGCGCAGATGGTGCTCGGCGACGGGCAGCTGCTCGGTGGCGCCCAGGGTCTCGCCGGCCGGAAGGATCGTGATCTTGTCGACCGGATCGGCTCGGTCGGAGAGCGCGGCGACCAGTGCGTGCCCCGATTCGTGGACGGCGACCTGTCGCTTCTCCTCGACGAGCAGGACACTGGAACTGTCACGGCGCCCCAGGATCAGGCGGTCGCGTGCCGCGCTGAAATCGGCACCGATGATGAGCTGCCTGCCTGCGCGCACGGCTTCGATGGCGGCCTCGTTGGCGAGATTCGCCAGATCGGCGCCGGAGAACCCCGGCGTGCCGCGTGCGATCACATCGAGGTCGATCCTCGGGTCGAGCGGCTTGCCCTGGCAGTGCACGGCGAGGATCTGCGCCCGCTCGGTCACGTTGGGCAACGGGACCGTGATGTGACGATCGAATCTCCCCGGTCGCAGCAGGGCCCGGTCGAGCACGTCGGGGCGGTTGGTGGCGGCGAGCACCACGATGCCCGTCGATGCCTCGAATCCGTCCATCTCCGCCAGCAACTGGTTGAGGGTCTGCTCCCGCTCATCGTTGGCGGCGAAGGCGTTCGCCCCGGAGCGCCGCTGGCCGATCGCATCGATCTCATCGATGAACAGGATCGCCGGCGCGCTCTTGCGCACCGTCGAGAACAGGTCGCGCACCCGGGATGCGCCCAGGCCGACGAACATCTCGACGAAGCTCGACCCGTCGACGGAGAAGAATGTGACGCTGGCCTCCCCGGCGACCGCTCGGGCCAGCATGGTCTTCCCCGTGCCGGGTGGTCCGACGAGCAGCACTCCGCGCGGCGTCTCGGCGCCCAGACGGCGGTAGCGCTCGGGGTTGCGCAGAAAGTCGACGATCTCCGAGATCTCTGCTTTGACGCCCTCATAGCCGGCGACATCCGCGAAGGTGGTCTTCGCCGCCGACGGGGTGAAGAGCTTCGCCGAAGAACGGGTCATGCCGAACGCCCCCATCGACTGCCCGCCTGCGCCCGACATCCGTCTCCACATCCACCAGATCAGCGCGATCGGGACGAGGATGAGCAGCCAACTCGCCGCCGTCGACCAGAACGAGCCCTGACTCGGCGCGACAGCCGTCACGGTCACGTCGGCGGATTTCAGGGAATCGAGCAACGGTGGCCCGGCGAGTCCGACGGGGATGACGGTCGTGAATGGCGTGTCCGGTTTCAGGGTGCCCGTCACCGTCCCGTCGGAGGCGATCGAGACCTCTGACACCTTGTGCGCCTGGACATCGCCGACGAATGCCGAATAGCTCAGGGTCTTCGTCGGCGAGGCCGTCAGGGCGGGCACGAGCAGAAGGAGCCCGAGGCCCAGCAGCACCAGAGCCACCACGACCCAGATGAGCCAGCCCGGGATGTTGTTCCGCCTGGGTGGGGGCGCACTCCTGGGCATCCTGTTGCTCCTCTCGCTCGCACGGCCGGCTGCGCGGGCCCGCTGCTGCACGGGCCCGCCACCACCCACTCTGCCGCGCCCGAGCCCGGTGCGACTAGGGTCCAAGGTCGGTCCGCGTCGCGCAAGACGCCGGGGCCTCCTCCCGCCCGGCGTCGGCGGTCTCAGCGCACCATGCGGACTTCGAGCAATCCCTCGATGTCCGGATCCGCGGCCTCGACGC
>WOYR01000040.1:2823-6983 GCA_011620705.1 Microbacteriaceae bacterium
GAGCCGGAGCGGCGAACGCGAATCCGACGACCCGCGCGTCCCGCTCCGCGATGACCAGGACGCCGTACGGCGCCGGCAGTGCGAGGTAGCGCGTCCACATGTCCCGGCGAGCCTCGAAGGCGTGCTCATCGAAGAATCGTTCGGGGACAGCACCCGAATACGTCTCGCGCCAGGAGTCGACGTGGACCCGCGCGATGCCCTCGGCGTCACTCGCCGAGGCGAGCCGGATTCGGGGACCGTCCTGGATCATGAGCCGACACTACTCAGGGTGGGCAGCGTGCCCGCGGTTCGGCGCGGGCGGCACCGGCGGGTATGGAAGGGTTGGGGCGTGAAGCTCGAGGCCGTTTTCACCCGGCAGACGGATCGTCTGCGCGGCCTGCCCTGGCCGGTCCGGTCGGTCCTCGGGCTCGTGCCGATCGCCCTCGGGGTGATCGTGCTGCTGCACCCCTTCGACTCGTTGACGCTGTTGATCATCCTGATCGCGGCCTGCCTGGCGATCGACGGGATCGCGCGCCTCGCCCAGTCCGGCCGGGCGGCGATCCCGTTGCTGCAGATCCTCGCCGGCGTCGTGGAGATCGTCGCCGCCGTCATCGTGGTCGCCTGGCCGGTGATCTCGATCCTGGCGCTGGCGATCGTGGTCGGTGCCAGCCTCATCGTGAGCGGTGCCGCCGACCTCGTCGGGGTGTTCCGGCGCGGTGCCCGTCGGCGCGCCGCCAGTTCGCTGCTGGCCCTGGCGCTGGTGATCTTCGGCATCCTGGCCCTGTTCTGGCAGGACGTCTCGCTCATCGTGATCGCGTTCGCGTTCTCGCTCCAGATGATCGTCTTCGGCATCGGCGTCGTCGCGCGCGCGATCCGCTACCGGGATGCCATGCCAGGGCGCGGGGACGGTCACGAGTCCGCCGATAGCCCGCTGCCGGTGCGGGTGGCGGGCATGGTGGGCCGCGCGCTGCTGCTCGCGCTGGCCTTCGTCGCTCTCGGCGCCAGCATCGTGCTGCACCAGGACGTCCCGCAGCCGAGCGCGTTCTACACCCCTCCGGCCTCTGTGCCATCCCAGCCGGGCCAGCTGATCCGGAGCGAGCCGTACACCCAGGCGGTTCCGGATGGCGCCCACGGATGGCTGATCCTCTACACCACGACGGATCTGAACGACACGCCGGCCGTGGGCTCGGCGTTCGTGATGGCGCCGGATGCCGCATCGGCGACCCCGCGGCAGGTCGTGCTGTGGGATCACGGCACCCAGGGCGCCGACGTGAGCTGCGCGCCGACCCTGCTGCCGGAGCCGCTGCCGCTGACCGACCCGGTCAAGGCGATGAAGGACCAGTTGGCCGCCGGGCGGGTGCTGGTCGGACCGGACTACCCCGGCATGGGGACCCCTGGTCCGCAGGGCTATCTGATCGGTGAGGACGAGGGGCGCTCGGCCCTCGACGCCGTCCGGGCGGCGCATCAGCTCCCCGGGCTGTCGCTGTCGGAGCAGACCGTCGTCTGGGGGCACTCGCAGGGCGGCCAGGCGGCTCTCTGGACCGGCATGCTGGCGCCCGGCTACGCGCCGGAACTCGACATCGTCGGCGTGGCCGCCGCGGCACCCGCCGCGGACACGACCGGACTGGTCACCGCACTGCAGAACGGCGCGCTCGCCAAGGTATTCGGTCCGCTCGTCGTGCGCGCCTACGCGGAGACCTACCCGGACGTGAAGGTGGAGGACTACATCGATCCGCGCCTGATGGCGATCTACCAGGCGGCATCCCGGCGCTGTCTGCCCGAGAAGTCGACCCTGGTCACCGTCCTGACGGCTCAGACCATGCAGGGGTCGATGTTCTCGGCGGACCCGACGGCGGGACCGCTGGGAGCGCGCTTGAAGCAGAACATCCCGGCGGGAGCGATCGAGGCGCCGCTGTTCATCGCTCAGGGCACCGCCGACCCGCTGGTGCTGCCCGCTGTGCAGGACGCCTATGTGCAGGCCCGCTGCGACGCGGGTCAGCCCCTCGAGTACAAGAAGTACCAGGGAAAGGACCACCTCAGCGTGGTGGCGGACGACTCGCCGTACATCCACGACCTCGAAAGCTGGACGGAAGACCGCTTCGCCGGCGAGGCGGCACCCGACAGCTGTCAGTGACGAGCTCGCAGCCGGTCCGCGCTGGTGGAATGTTCCCGCGCGCAGGCGCGTTCGCATCAGCATGGATGACGAAGCCCTCAAATCCCTGCTGGAGTCATCGAGAACCGTGGCGATCGTCGGCCTGTCGACCGACCCGGAGAAGACCTCGAGCAGGATCGCGCGCATCATGATCGACGCAGGCTACGAGGTGATCCCCGTCCACCCCAAGGCCGCCGAGATCCTCGGCAGGACGGCATACCCGGCGCTCGCCGACATCCCGGTCCCCGTCGACATCGTCGATGTGTTCCGTCCGGCGGAGGAGGCGGCGGGGGTCGCACGGCAGGCCGTCGGGATCGGGGCGAAGACCCTGTGGCTGCAGTTGGGCATCGCCTCGGATGAGGCGCGGGCCATCGCCGAGGGCGCCGGCCTGCAGTACGTCGAGGACACCTGCATCGGAGCGACGACGACGCGGCTGGGCAATCGGGCGGCAGCGGCCTGATCAGTCCGGGTCGCCTCAGTCCGGGTCGCCGGGGTCGAGCGGCGCGTGGTGGTCGAGGTTGACGATGCCGCGCCGCCAGTAGCCGGACGCCGAGACCTGCTCCGCGGGCAGGGACAGCTCGTGCCGCAGGTAACGGCGCAGCGGAACGAGCAGATCCGCCTCGCCGGCCATGAAGACGAAGGTGGTGCCGCCGATGCTGCCGAGCGATCGCAGCGACTCCTCCAGCGCGGTCCGGCCATCATCGCGGGTGACCCATTCGGCGTCGAGCCGTGACGCGGCCTCCTGGTCGAAGTAGCTCTCGACCGACTCGTCGAGCACGAAGAACAGCCCGGTCACCGGCACCCCGGCCGGCAGCAGCTCGAGCCAGCGCCCGACTGCCGGCAGCCCGGTCTCGTCGGCGATGACCACCAGTTGCTCGATGCCGGACGGCACGAGTCTCGACCCGCGCGGGCCGGCGACGCCGAGCCAGTCGCCCGGCTTCGCGACTTGCGCCCAGGCGGAGGCCGGACCGTCGACGCCGTGGATCACGATGTCGAGATCCAACTCGAGCTCGGCGGGGCGGATCGCGCGCGGGGTGTAGTCGCGGGAGATCACGACGCCCTGCTCGCCGCGGCGGAGGCCCTGGGCATCCACGTCGGGAAGGGTGAGGATGCCGCTGGCCGGGTCCGGGAAGAACACCTTGACATGATCGCCGGGCCCGCTGCTGGCGAAATCCGCCAACTCCGGGCCGGTGAGGGTGACTCTGACGATGTTCGGCACGACCCTGTCCACCGCGCTGACGCGCAGGCGCCGGAGGGCGAAAGGATGGCGAATGCGGTCGCGCGAGAAAGCCATGTTCAGACGCTATCCCCAGCCAAGCGCCGCAACGGGGGCTTAGCCTGTGAAAGATGAGCGATTCGACCGCGCCGGCCAAGGCCTCGCCCGCCCCTCCGGCGCCTGCCCCCGACATCACCACGCTGGGGCAGTTGCGCGCCTCGGGGCACCAGCTGAAGCCCCTGCGCTCGGAATTGCGCGACAATCTGCTCGCGAAGCTGCGCGCGGGGGAAGACCCATGGCCGGGCCTGCACGGCTTCGAGTCGACCGTCATCCCGCAGTTGGAACGCGCGCTGCTCGCCGGCCACGACATCGTGCTGCTGGGGGAGCGCGGCCAGGGCAAGACGCGGCTGCTGCGCACCATCTCGGGCCTGCTGGATGAGTGGTCCCCCGTCATCGAGGGCGCCGACCTCGGCGAGCATCCCTACGATCCGATCACGCACGAATCGCGCGCCCGCGCGGCGGAGTTGGGCGACCGGCTGCCGGTCGCCTGGCGGCACCGGAGCGAGCGCTACGTGGAGAAGCTGGCGACCCCCGACACGAGCGTCGCGGATCTGATCGGCGACGTCGACCCGATGAAGGTGGCGGAGGGGCGCTCGCTCGGCGACCCGGAGACCATCCACTTCGGGCTCATCCCGCGCAGCCACCGCGGCATCGTCGCGATCAACGAACTGCCCGATCTGGCCGAGCGGATCCAGGTGGCGATGCTCAACGTGATGGAGGAGCGCGACATCCAGATCCGCGGCTACGTGCTGC
>WOYR01000177.1 GCA_011620705.1 Microbacteriaceae bacterium
GATCGTGCCGCTGCTGGCGGACGCGGCCGGAGTGTTCATCATGAAGAACTTCTTCGAGTCGATCCCGGTCTCGATCGAGGAGCAGGCGCGCATCGACGGGGCCGGCAGCTTCCGGATCTTCTGGTCCGTCGTGCTGCCGATCGCGCGCCCGGCGCTGATCACGATCATCATCCTGAGCTTCCAGGGCTCGTGGAACGAACTGGCGCACTTCATCGTCTCCACCCAGAGCCCCGACCTCACCACCCTGACCAAGGGCGTCGCGCAGCTCGCGAGCGGCCAGCTCAGCCAGGGCACCCAGTACCCGCTCAAGCTGGCGGCGGGGGCGATCATGACGATCCCGGTGGCCATCGTGTTCTTCATCTTCCAGCGCCGCATCCTCAACGCGAGCCAGGGGGCGGTGAAGGAGTGAGGGGCTCAGCTCAGCGCGTCGCGCACATAGGCGAGGGCGGCATCCGGGCTGACTCCCAGCTCCCGCACCCGGGACGCGTAGGCCGCGGCTGCCTCCTGCGCGGAGTGCGCAGCGGCATCCGCGGACAGTGCGATGAAGCTGCCCGAGCGGCCGCGCGTCTCGATCGCCCCTGCGGCCTCGAGCTCGCGATAGCTGCGGGCGACCGTGTTGACGGCGAGGCCGAGTCTCCCGGCGAGGGCGCGAACGGTCGGGAGGCGGCTCCCGGCAGGGAGCGATCCGTCGGCGATGCCCGCGAGCACCTGGGTTCGCAACTGCTCGAACGGCGGCGCCGCGTCGTGGGCGTCGATCGAAAAGGCGGCGCTCGTCACGAGCCTGACGAGCCTGACGAGCCTGACGAGCCCGACGAGCCCGGCGCACTCGACGTACTCGGCGCGTGCGCCTCGAGGAACTCGTAGACCTCGGTGAGGTCGACGCCGGTGAAGGTGCCGGTGGGCAGCGCAGCGAGCAGGGATGACTCCAGCCGCGCGCTCGGCCACGCCTTGTCGGCCCAGCGCTCCGCCAACCCGCTCGGCGGCTTCCGGCAGCACGCGGGATCCGGGCAGGTGGACACCATCCGCCGTGTCGTGTCCCGCCCACGGAACCACTTGGCGTGGGCGAACGAGGTGCCGAGGCTCACCGAGAACACTCCGTTCGGGGTGGTCTGGATGCTCGAGGTGCACCACGAGGTGCCCGCCGGCTTGTCGGTGTACTGGTGGTACGGGCTGAAACGGTCCTCCACGTCGAACACCTGGCGCGCGCTCCACTTCTTGCAGACGAACTGGCCCTCGACGGCGCCGAGCGCGTCCGTGGGGAAGACGACCCCGTCGTTCTCGTAGGCCTTCGACAGGGCTCCGCTCTCGTGCACCTTGAGGAAGTGCACCGGCAGTCCCAGGTGCTGCGTCGCCAGGTTGGTGAAGCGGTGCGCCGCGGTCTCGTAGCTGACCGCGAAGGCATCCCGCAGATCCTCGACCGAGAGTTCACGGGCTTCTTTCGCTGCTGTCAGGAACTCGACGGCGCTCTGCTCCGGCAGCATGAGTGCTCCTGCGAGGTAGTTGGTCTCGACCCGCTGCCGCAGGAACTCGGCGAAGCCCTGGGGCTCGGGGCGGCTGAGCACGTGCGCTGCCAGCGCCTGCAGCAGCTCGGAGCGCGGGTCGCCGCCGTTGGAGCGCACCGGCAGGTAGATCCGCCCGTTGGCCTGGTCTGTGACACTGCGCGTGGTGGCGGGCAGGTCGGCCACGTAGTGCAGCGTGAAGCCGAGGTGCGCCGCGAGGTCGGAGGCGACGCGCTGCGAGAGCGGACCTCCGCGATGCCCGACCGCGGCGAGCAGTTCCCGCGCCGTCTTCTCCAGCTCGGCGGAGTAGTTGCCGCGCTTGCGCTGCTCGGCCCGCAGTTCGGTGTTCGCCCGGCGGGCCTCCTCCGGTGTCGCCGCGCGCTCGCGGTGCAGGCGCTCCAGCTCGTCGTGCAGGCCCAGGATCGTCTCGATCGCCTCATCGCTCAACGTCTTGCGCACGGGCAGGGGCGGCAGCGGCAGGCTGGCGTAGAGCGGCCCGCGCTGCGCCCGCTCCAGCGCGATCTCGAGGGCGGCCCGCTTGGACGGCGGCTGGGCGGTCAGCAACTCGTCGAGCGTGACGCCGAGGGCCCTTGACAGCTTCTGCAGCTCGACCAGCTTCACCTCCCGCTTGCCGTTCTCGATCACCGAGAGCTGCGAGGGCGCTCGCTCGATCGCCGACGCGAGGGCGTCGAGAGTGAGGCCGCGATCCACCCGGAGTTGCCGGATGCGGCGGCCGATCGTCAGCGAATCGAGCGCCTCATCATCGTCGAGCTCTGTGCCATGCGTCTCGCCTTGCGTCCGGGTCATGCATGCCATCATGCCATGCCGTTCTTCGAGAAAACAGAAAGTTCGCAATATTTCTGTGCATCGATCTCGCGAAGACCGCTTGTGCGTGGTGCAGAGTCGGATCAGACCCCAGAACGGCAGAGCCAAGGAGCACGTCATGACCAGCAATCCGAACCGAGCAGGCGACCAGACGCAGACCGCCGCGGAACTCGAGGCCGAATGGGCCGCCGACCCGCGGTGGAGCGGCATCCGCCGCGACTACAGCGCCGAGGATGTCGTCGCGCTGCGCGGCCCGGTGCGCGAGCAGCCGACCCTCGCCCAGCGCGGCGCGGAGAAGCTGTGGGAGCTCATCCAGGCCAACGGCGAGAACCCTGATGAGTGGATCTCGGCACTCGGCGCCATCACCGGCAATCAGGCGGTGCAGCAGGTGCGCGCCGGACTGAAGGCGATCTACCTGAGCGGCTGGCAGGTGGCTGCGGACGGCAACCTGAGCGGGCAGACCTACCCCGACCAGAGCCTCTACCCGGCCAACTCGGTGCCGGCCGTCGTCCGCCGGATCAACAACGCGCTGCTGCGCGCGGGGCAGATCGAGTTCGCCGAGGACGGCCATGTGTCCACCGACTGGATGGCGCCGATCATCGCCGACGCCGAGGCCGGCTTCGGCGGTCCGCTGAACGCCTACGAGTTGATGCTCTCCATGATCGAGGCCGGAGCCGCCGGCGTGCACTGGGAGGATCAGCTCGCCAGCGAGAAGAAGTGCGGCCACATGGGCGGCAAGGTGCTCGTGCCGACCGGCCAGCACATCCGGACCCTCAACGCCGCCAGGCTCGCCGCCGACGTCGCCGGCGTGCCGAGCATCATCGTGGCGCGCACCGACTCGCTTGCCGCGACCCTGCTCACCAGCGACCACGATGAGCGCGACCGGGCGTTCCTGACCGGCGTCCGCACCTCCGAGGGCTTCTACGAGGTTCAGAACGGGATCGGGCCGGTCCTCGCGCGCGGACACGCATACGCGCCGTACGCCGACCTGCTCTGGGTGGAGTCCGCTGAGCCCGACCTCGAGTTGGCGCGCACCTTCGCGGACAGCATCCACTCCGAGTTCCCGGACCAGAAGCTGGCGTACAACTGCTCGCCCAGCTTCAACTGGAAGCGGCACCTGGACGACGCGCAGATCGCGAGCTTCCAGCGCGAGCTGAGCGCCATGGGTTACGCGTTCCAGTTCATCACGCTGGCCGGGTTCCACTCCATCAACCACGGGATGTTCGAGCTCGCCTCTGGCTACCGCGACCGCCAGATGAGCGCCTACGTCGAGCTGCAGGAGGCCGAGTTCGCCGCCGAGGCGCACGGCTACACCGCGACCAGGCACCAGCGCGAGGTGGGCACCGGCTACTTCGACCGGATCGCCACCACCCTCAACCCCGACAGCGCGACGCTCGCGCTGGTGGGCTCGACCGAGTCCGCCCAGTTCAACTGACCTCGATGCGAAATCAAGGAAATCCGGCGGGATCTCGTCGGTCTCCGCGGAAACCGGCGCAGAACCTCCGGCTTCTCCTTGATTTCGCACTGACGATGACGAAAGGCACATCATGAACACGGCTGACCGCATGCAGGTGCTGGCAGCGCGAGGCGAGCGATTCGACGAGATCCTCACCCCGGAGGCCCTGGCCTTCCTCACCCGGCTCCACGACCAGTTCGCCGGACGCCGGCACGACCGACTCGACGCTCGGATGCAGCGGCGCGCGGCGATCGACAACGGTCGCGACCTGCGCTTCCTCGACGAGACGCGCGCCATCCGCGAGGACGCCGATTGGCGCGTCGCCGGCGCCGGCCCCGGCCTCGAGGACCGACGGGTCGAGATCACGGGACCGACTGATCGCAAGATGACTATCAATGCGCTGAACTCGGGCGCGAAGGTCTGGCTCGCCGACCAGGAGGACGCGACCAGCCCGACCTGGGCGAATGTGATCGGCGGGCAGGTGAATCTGTTCGACGCGATCCGCCGGCAGATCGACTTCACCACCGACGACGGCAAGGAGTACAAGCTCGGCGAGACGACGCCCACGATCGTGATGCGCCCTCGCGGCTGGCACCTGGTCGAGAAGCACCTGCGCTACATCGACCCGGCCGGCATCGCCTCGCCGGCCTCCGGTTCGTTGGTCGACTTCGGGCTGTACTTCTTCCACAACGCCAAGGAGCTCATCGCCCGGGGCAGCGGTCCGTACTTCTACCTCGCCAAGACCGAGAACCACCTCGAGGCGCGGTTGTGGGATGACGTTTTCACCTTCTCGGAGAACGCGCTCGGCATCCCGCACGGCACGATCCGCGCGACGGTGCTGATCGAGACGATCACGGCCGCCTTCGAGATGGACGAGATCCTCTACGAGCTGCGCGACCACTGCGCCGGCCTGAACGCCGGGCGCTGGGACTACATCTTCTCGATCATCAAGAACTTCCGCGGCCGCGGGGCGAGCTTCGTGCTGCCGGACCGCGCGAAGATCACGATGACGGTCCCCTTCATGCGCGCATACACGGAGCTGCTCGTGCAGACCTGCCACAAGCGCGGGGCGCATGCCATCGGCGGCATGAGCGCGTTCATCCCCAACCGCAAGGACCCCGCGGTGACGGAGCGCGCGCTGGAGCAGGTCGCGGCCGACAAGCGCCGGGAGGCCGGCGACGGCTTCGACGGGACGTGGGTGGCGCATCCGGATCTGATCGCGACGGCCCGCGCCGAGTTCGACGCCGTGCTCGGAGACCGGCCCAATCAGGTGGACCGCCAGCGGCCCGATGTGCATGTGGAGGCGAGGGACCTCCTGGACCTGCGCATCGACGGCCAGGTGACCGACGAGGGCGTGCGCGCCAATGTCTCGATCGCGGTGCGCTACCTCGAGAGCTGGCTGCGCGGAGTGGGCGCTGCGGCGATCGACAACCTTATGGAGGATGCCGCGACGGCCGAGATCAGCCGCTCCCAGCTCTGGCAGTGGATGCACCAGGGCATCGTGACCCAGGAGGGCACGCCCGTCACGCGCGAACTGGTGGAGCGGCTGCTCGCGGAGACGCTCGCGGGCGCGACCCGGAGCCCCGGCGACAAGTTCGACGAGGCCGCGGAGGTGTTCCGCCTGGTCACGCTGGGCGAGGACTACCCCACCTTCCTCACCATCCCGGCATACTCGCGCTATCTGATCGACGAGACCGCCTCGGTGGCGACCGGGCCGGTGCGGACCGTGCTGGGCGCGGTCGCGTAGCTCAACCGCTCGAAGTACGGCCACCCCGGGATCAGGCGGGGTGGCCGTACTTCGCAGCGACGCGCGGGAACACCTCGTGCAGCCGGGCCGACGCTTCGGGGGCCAGTGGATTGCGCGAGACGCCGCGCTCGCTCACCAGTTCGCCGCCGACGTAGACACGGGAGAGGTTGCGCAGGCCGCACGCGAGCACGTAGTTGGCGACCGGGTGCCACAGCGGCCCGATGTCGGGAGTGCGCGGGTCCACGACCAGGAAGTCGGCGAGCTTGCCCGGCTCCAGGCTGCCCACCCGATCATCGACGCCGAGCAGCTGTGCGGAGCCGAGGGTGTGCAGCCGCAGCACTGTCTCGGGGCTCATGATCGTCGGGTCTCCGATCTGGGCTCGCAGCAGGTAGGTGCCGATCCGCATATTGCCCCATGGGTCGGCGATGTCGGTGCAGGCCTGGTCGTCGAGGCCCATGCCGATGGTCATGCCGCGCTGCTGCATCCGCGGGATGTCGGCGATTCCCGAGGCGAGGCGCCCGTTGGATGCCGGCTGCCACGACATCCCGGAACCCGCTTCCGCCGCCCGGTCGATGATGTCGGGCGTGGTCTGGATGAAATGGCCGAAGATCAGCTCGGGCCCGAGGGCGCCGGCGCCCGCGTACCACTCGAATTTGCTGCGCTGCAGTTCGACCTCCTCGCGCGTTTCGAGGAAGTGCGCCTGGTTGATCGCGCCGAAGCGGTGCATCGCCTCCAGTTCGAGCTCAGCCTGGTCGCGGCGCGGCGACCACTGCACCGCGCCGAACACGGCGGAGCCGAGCATCCGGTCGGGGTCGACGGCCGCGCCTGCCTCGACCACCGCGCCGAATCGCTCGAGGATCTCGTCGTCGCTGCCGACCGTGGCATCCAGGCCCACCGCATTGACGAAGCGGATGCCAGAATCGGCTTTGGCGTCGAGCTGCCGTGTCTCGTACTCGATCGCGCGCAGCCGGCCGGACCCGGAGCGCGCGCCCTCGACCATCGGCTCCCACGGCAGACGGGGATCGCAGAAGTCGAAGGCGGTCGTGACCCCGTTGCCGAGGAAGTCGAGCGCGCCGTGCAGGCTCGCCCAGTACATGTCGGCGGGCTCGACGTGGCTGAAGAAGCCGAGCATCGAGTCGCACCAGCCGTAGAGCGTCTGGTCGGCGCCGAGCCCGCGGGCGGCGCTCGTGAACAGGTGGCTGTGCGCCGAGACGAATCCGGGCGCGACGAAGGCGCCGCTGACATCGAGCACCTCCGTGCCGGCAGGGGTGACCGGCGGGGTTCCCGAGCCGAGCGAGTCGATGCGCCCGTCGTCGCCGACGAGCATCCAGGCGTCCAGGATCACGTCCGGCGCGTCGGCCTCGGCCGAGACGGGCAGGAGGGTGGCGTGGGTCACGAGCAGCATGGCCCGATCATGCCAAGTGGATGTTTCGGGGCGGTGTCGGGCGGA
>WOYR01000061.1 GCA_011620705.1 Microbacteriaceae bacterium
GATCACGGCGGTGCGGTCGATGACCTTCACCTTGACGGCGTCCTCCAGGGCGCGGCGCTGACTGGGGGCCAACTCGGCGTCGGCCACGACGGTGTCCGCGCCGAGCGACTGCACGATCATCGCGAGCTCTTCGACCTTTCCGCGGCCGAGGTATGTGGCGGGATCCGGATGCGGCCGCCGCTGCAGCAGCCCATCGAGCACGACGGCTCCCGCGGTCTCCGCCAGGGCGGCCAGTTCGCGGAGCGAGTTCTCGGCCTCCTCGAGCCCTTGGCCGGAGTACACGCCGATCAGAACGACGTTCTCCAGGCGCAACTGCCGGTACTCGACTTCGGTGACGTCCTCGAGTTCCGTGCTCAGCCCGCCGACACGGCGAAGGGACGCGCGCGCATCGCGGTCGAACTGGTCGCCGTCCGGATCGGCCGCGGACCCGAAGCGGTCGAGACCGCCGGCATCGCGCCCGAGACCCTCGGTCTGCAGCGCCTGCGCCAGCCCGCCCCGCGCCGGCCCGCCCTGCGCCAGCCCGCCCTGCGCCGGCCCGCCCTGCGCCCCATCGGAGCCGAACCGGGAGATCCCGGCGGCTTTGGCGCCTTCGCTGGCCAGCACGCGGTCGAGCATCTGATCGTCGTTCGCCGTCATCTTCTCTTCACCCTAGTTCCTTGTTTTCGGTAGGTTCTGTGCATGGTCCCAGCGGAGCACTACTTCTCTGCTACCCCCGGGGGGGAGATCGTCTACAAGACGATCTCCGTGGAACTGGCAGGACGGCATCTCGATCTCACCACCGCGAACGGCATCTTCAGCCCCGAGCGAGTCGACTCCGGTACGCAGGTGCTTCTCGCCAACGCGCCTGCGCCGCCGCCCGGCGGCAATCTGCTCGATCTCGGCTGCGGCTGGGGGCCGATCGCGCTCACCCTCGCGATGGAGTCGCCGCACGCCACGGTCTGGGCGGTCGACGTCAATCGACGGGCCATCGAACTGGTGCGCCGGAACGCCGAAGCTCTCGGCCTCTCCAACGTCAACGCCGTCACGCCCGACGATGTTCCCGCCGAACTGGCTTTCATGACCATCTGGTCGAATCCGCCGATCCGGGTCGGCAAGAACGAGCTGCACGCGATGCTGCTGCGCTGGCTGCCGCGTCTCGAACCCGGAACGGATGCCTGGCTCGTCGTGCAGCGCAATCTCGGCTCCGACTCCCTGCACCGCTGGCTCCAGGCGGAACTTCCCGACGATTTCGCCGTCAACCGCGCCGCCACGAACAAGGGATACCGGGTGCTGCGCGCGCGGCGCCGCTCCGGCACCGGGATGACGCAGGAGATCCCACTCGTCTGACAGCCGCCATCCACAGCCCCGCGGCACTGCTGCGCCGACGGCGGGTGGAACACTACCCTGAACGCACGACCGTTCTGGGGAGCAGCAGCACATGGCCGACGAGCCCGCCGACTACCGCCAGTTCGCGGGGCGCGTGGTGTTCCCCCGCTCCCCCGCCGACCTCGGGTCGCGCAGCCTCTGCCCGGCCTGCCAGTCGCCGCTCACGCCGGGGACGATCTGCCGGGCATGCGGTCTCGACCTCGCCGATCCCGCGATCGGCGAACTGGCGGCGCTGTCGATGGATGCCGCGGCTGCCCTCGAGCGCAGGATCGACCTGATCGGCGGCATCCGGTACCGCACCAGCCTGCGCCTGGCCGAGCAGGCACGCGCCGCAGAAGCGCGACGGATGCCCGCCCGGGCTCCGGCGGCGGCCGCTGCTGCCGACTCGATCCCCGTGCCGACGGCGGTCGCATCTCCCGCCGAGGCGGTTCCTCCCTCGCCCGCCGGACCGCAGCGCTCCAGCATCCAGGTGATCCTGCTGGTGGTCGGCATCTCGCTGCTCTCCGTCGCCGCCATCTTCTTCCTGGTCTACGCCTTCATCACCTTCGGGCTGCTCGCCCGCTCGCTCATCATCGGCGGCATCACCGTCGCCGCCGTCGCCGCGGCGATCCTCCTGCGCCGTCGCGGACTCCCCGCGACCGGCGAGGGCATCGCAGCGTTCGCGATCGTCCTGGTCTACCTCGATGCCTGCGCGGCGCGGTCGAACGGCCTGGGCGGCGCGGGATCGGCGGACGGCGCAGCCTACTGGGGCTGGACGCTCGTGGTCTCCGCGCTCGGCTTCGGCCTCTGGAGCCGGCTGTCCGGCATCCGCACCCCGAACCTGGTGGGCTTCGCCGCCTTCGCGCCGGGCGTCGGGCTGATCGCCGCATGGGTCACCGGCCTGTTCGCACCCGACGACCGGCCGTTCGTCGCCTTCGCCGCGATCGCGCTCGCCGGGGTCGTCCAGCGGCTCGCCGTGCGGCGGCGCGCCATCCAGCGGACGGGGACGGCGCTTCCCGAGCGCGCACTGTCGCTCACCATCTCCTCGATCGCCCTGCTCGCCGGGGTGGTCACCGCATTCGGGGTGGATCCCGCCGCCGACTGGGGTGGCGGGATCGCGCTGCTCGTCCTCGGCGCGATCGCGGCGATCGACCTGGTCGCCCTCGATCTGCGGCCCGCTGCGCCGCCGGGACGGCTCGACGCCGTCTTCGGCTCGATCGTGGCCGGAATCGGCTCGGCCGCAGTCGCCGGATCCGGCGCGGCCGTCGCGGTGCGCCTCGGTGACGGCACCTTCGCGGTGATCGCGCCGGCGCTGATGGCCGCGATCGTCGCCATCGTCCTCGACGCCGTCGTCTCGCGCCTCCGCCCGGGCACGGGCCGGCGGCATGCGATCGTCGCACTGTTCAGCGCGGTCGCCGTGACCGCCCTCACGTCGTTCCTCCCGATCGGGACCCTGCTCGCCGGGGTGCTCACCGCGATCGCGCGCGGCCTCGGCTCCGCCTGGACGATCGCCGCCACGGAGAGCCTCGTGCCGTACTCCAGCGCCGCCGGCTCCGCCGTCATCGCGGTCGCGGCGATCATCGCGGCAGCCGCAGCGGTCTGGACGGCGACCGGGATGATCGCCCGACGGCGCACCCTCCTGGCCTGGCTGGTCCCGGCGGGGGCGCTGCTCGCGGTCCCGGCGCTGCAGGCGCTGTGGCCGATCCTCCTCGCCTGGATCGCGATCGCCGCCGCCGCTCTGCTCGTCCTGCTCGCCAGGCCGGGCCGCCTGCCGCGCGCGCCCATGCTCAGCACCGTCTTCGCCGGGACCGCTCTGGCCTATGCCGCGGGCTGGGCGGGCCTGGACACCTGGGCCCCGGTCACCATCGTGGTCGTCGCGCTGCTGCTCGCCGTGCGACCGGCCCTTCGATCGGCGCCGGCCAAGGCCGCGGTCCTCGGCTGCGCGGTGGCCGTGATCGTCATCGGCGTCGCCGCGGCGGCGCGCGAGCTGGCGATGCCGCTGCACCCCGGAATCCTCCAGGACGGCATCAACACCACCCGGGCGATCGGCGTCGCCGCGACTGTGCTGCTCGGGCTCGCGGCGCTGCTGCGCTCGAAACGGCTCTCCGCCTTCGACCGGCGGACCGGGTTCTGGATCACCGTGCCGGCGATCGCCGTGAGCACGGTCTGGGCGCAGCTCTCCCTGCACTCACTGCGCGCGGGACATCCGTTCGGCGACGGACTCGGCCGCGGCATCCTGCTGCCCGAATACGGGACCAGCCTGATCGCCGGCCTGGTGCTGATCGCGGCGCTGGCCTCCTGGAACCTCGGTCGCGAGACCGCCGGATTCCGGGCAGAGCGGCTGGTCGCCGCGGCCGCACTGGGCCCTGCGGTCCTGCTGCTCGCCGACTCCTTCGTGCGGCTGCTCCCGCTCGGCGGGCTCGCGGTCGCGACAGCGGCGAGCGCGGCCGCACTGATCACGGCGGCGGGAGCACTGACGCTCGCCATCGCAAGGCCGGGATCGTTCAACCGGCAGGCCACCGACATCGGGGCCGCTGTCGTCGGCGTGCCCGCAACCGCGATGGCCCTGGCCGGCGGGGGGGCCGCGCAGGATTCGGCCTGGCTCGCCCTCGAGTTCGCCGCCGTCACCGCGCTGCTGATGGCGGTGAGCGCCGACGGCCTGTTCGCCTCGGCGAGCCGGCGCAGGCAGCTCGGCTGGCTCGCGCTCGCGCTCGGCACCGCCGGGCTGTGGTGGGCGTTGGCGAGCCGCCGGGTCGACACCCTCGAGCCGTATGTGCTTCCGCTCGCCGGCGTGCTGCTGCTCCTCGCGCTGATCGCCCGGCGATCGGGAGCCCGGGCGGCGAGGCCGAGCCGGGTGGCGCCATGGCTGGCGCTGGCCGGGCTGCTGGTCGCGGTCGTTCCGCTGGGGGTGGAGTCGGCATCCGGTGCGCTGCTGCGACCCCTGGTGGTCGGCGGGGCATCCGCCGCCCTGCTGCTCGCCGGGGCGCTCGCGCCGCACCGGCGCAGCACCCGTCCGTACCGGAACGCCGCTGTTCTCGCCGGGGCGATCGGAGTCGTGCTGGTCTCGGTCGGACGCGCGCTGGCCGTGCTCGGCGAGCCGGGAGCTCCGGATGCCCGGCTCGACCTCTGGGTCGGCGCCGCGGTCGCCGTGCTCGCGGTGGCCGGCTGTGGCCTGGCGGACGATCGCGGCGGACCGGCCGTCGGACGCGTGCACCGCGCAGGCGCTGCTCTCATCATCGCGGGGATGCTGGAGCTCACCGCGCTGGAGGTGCCCGCGCTGTCCAGGACCGGCCTCGGCTTCGGCCGCGCCCTGGCCCTGGTCCTGATCCTCGCCGCGCTGCACGTCATCGCCCGTGCGTTCCCGCGGCCGCCGCTCGGGACCCGGATCGGCTGGATCTCGGTCGGGCTGGCCGCCGCCGCCGGAAGCGCGGCTCTCATCTCCGGCGCGTTCGACCGGGTCGAGTTCGCCACGGTGCCGGTGGCCCTCGCCCTCATCGTCTCCGGCTCCCGGCATCTCGCGACGACCCCGGGCGCGCGAAGCTGGGCCTGGCTCGCGCCGGGCACCGCCGTGCTGCTCGTCCCCTCCCTCCTCGCCGACGCCTGGGATGCGCCGCTGTGGCGGCTGGTCGGCCTCGGCGCCGTCGGGATCGCACTGATCGTCGCGAGCGTGCTGCTCCGGCTGCAGGCGCCCTTCCTCATCTCGGTCGTCGTGCTGCTGATCCACGCGGTCTCGACCTTCGCGCCCGGGATCCGCGCCGTCTACCAGGCCGTCGAATGGTGGGTGTGGCTCGCGGTCGGCGGGGTGATCATCGTCGCCATCAGCATCCGGTTCGAGAGAAGCAGGCGCGGGGTCCGGCGGCTGATCTCGAGCATCGCGAGCCTGCGCTGAGCCGTGCCCCCGCTCGCCCGGATCTCCAGCTCGCCCGGATCTCCAGCTCGCCTAGATCTCCAGCTCGCCGCTGTAGACCAATTCGGCCGGCCCGCTGAGCGCGACATGCTCGCCGTCGCGGGTGTCGAGCACCCGCACGCCCACGATCCCCCCCGGCACCTCGACGCGCCAGGACTCCGGCGCCCCCTCCCCCGCCCAGTGCCGGATGGCCAGCGCCGCCGCGGCCGCCCCGGTGCCGCATGACAGCGTCTCGCCGCTGCCGCGCTCGTGCACGCGCATCCTGATTCGGCCGACTCCCCCGACGACGAGCGGGTCGCCGGGAACCACGAACTCGACGTTGGCCCCATCGGGCGGGGCCGGTGAGACGACCGGCGCCTCGCTGAGGTCGAGCGCGTCGAGCTCGGCATCGTCGGCCAGGGCCACGACCACATGCGGGTTGCCGACCCCGACCGGAAGTCCGGGACGAGCGATGTCGAGGCGCCGGGCTGAGACGGTGGCCTCGCTGTCGAGCACGACGAAGGGGCCGAGATCGACCTCGAAGCCCTCGGCGGTGCGCGTCAGCCGGCGCACGCCCCCCCGGGTGCCGATGGCGACCGACTCGCCGTCCTTCAGCGTCACGAGGCCGTTCTCGATGAGGAAGCGCCCGAACACCCGGATGCCGTTGCCGCACATCTGGGCGGCGCTGCCGTCGGCGTTGTGATAATCCATGAACCATTCGGCGGCGGGGTCCTCGGCCAGCGCCTCTGCTCCCGCGGCGAGCTTCGACGACCTCACCGCGCGGATGACCCCGTCTGCTCCCACCCCGAAGTGCCGGTCGGCGATGCCGGCCAGTTCGTCGGCGTCCAGCTCGATCGCGCCGTCGGGGTCGGCGAACAGCACGAAATCGTTGCCGGTCCCCTGACCCTTGGTGAAATGGACGGAGGTGGTCACGGATTCAGGCTAGTGGGCGTTGCGGGATGGAGGCGGTGAGCATGGCGCGGGCCTGCGCCACGCGCTCCGGGTGATCCGCCTCGATCCACCGAGCCGCCGTGTACCGCCCGAACCACCCCACCTGCCGCCGCGCGTAACGGCGGGTCAGGGCGGCGGACTGCCCGATCGCCTCGGATTCGGAGAGCATCCCGTCCAGCTGGGCCAGCGCCTGCGCGTAGCCGATCGCGCGGGCCGCCGTCGCGCCCAGACCGGCGGGACGCAGGCTCGCGGCCTCCTCGACCAGGCCATCGCGCCACATCCCGGCGACGCGCGCGTCCAGGCGCTCGACCAGGGCCGCACGGTCGGCGCGCAGAGCGATGGTGGCAGTGGGCCGCCAGAGCTCGTCCTCGCTGGGCAGCCCGGCACCGAAGGGCTCGCCGGTGATCGCCACGACCTCGAGCGCGCGGACCAGCCGGCGCCCGTTGCGCGGCCCGATGGCCCGCGCGGCGACCGGATCGACCGCCTGCAACCGGCGGTGCAGGGTACCGGGGCCCTGCTCCGACAGCTCTCCCTCCAGTTGCTCGCGCACCACGGGGTCGTGGCCGGGGAATCGGAAGTCGTAGAGCACGCTGGACACGTAGAGGCCGCTGCCGCCGACCAGGATGGGCACGGCATCCCGGCTCAGAATGCCGTCGATGGCCGCGCGCGCCTCGAGTTGGTATGCGGCGGCGCTCGCCTCCTCGCTGGGCGCGAGCACGTCGAGCAGGTGGTGCGGGATGCCGCGGCGCTCGTGCGGCGGGACCTTCGCGGTGCCGATGTCCATGCC
>WOYR01000234.1:0-2567 GCA_011620705.1 Microbacteriaceae bacterium
TGCACCATCACATGTTTTCGAGACATGCTCCTTCGGCCGCTCGGACACGGTACCGAGAGGGAGTCTAACGCAGCGCTCGGCAGTCGCTGAGAGCGAGCAGCCCGCCAGCACCTCTGCTGCGCCCATCCCACACCCTGCGCCGCTGCGCGCCCCGCAGTCCCCGTGCCGGATCAGATCAGATGTCGAGAACCAGATGATCGCCGTGCGCGCGCGAGACGCAGGGGAACATGATGCCCAGTTCCGCCTTCTCCTCGTCGCCCAGCACCGAGTCGCGGTGCTCCGGCACCCCGTCGAAGACCCGCACCTCGCAGCTGCCGCACACTCCGCGGCGGCAGGATGCCAGCACCGGCACGCGGTTCTCCTCGAGCACCTCGAGGACGCTCCGGTCGTCGGGCACGGTCAGCTCCAGGCCGCTTCGCGCCAGTGACAGCCGCAGCGGGCGGGCGATCATCGGCGGGCGGGAGACAGGCTCGAAGTGCTCGCAGTGGAAGCGCCCAGCCGGTGTCGCCGACTCGATGTCCCTGATCAGTGAATCCGGCCCGCAGCAGTAGACCTCGCCCCCGAGCCGGGACACCACGTCGACGACGTTCAGCCGGTCGGGATGCTCGTCCCTGGCGTAGGCGTAGACCCGGGTGGGATGATCCCGCAGCAGCTCTGGCAGGTACGCCATGGTCGAGCGGCTCCGCCCCAGGTAGATCAGCTTCCACTCGCGTTTGGCGGGGAGCGACTCGATCATCGAGCGGATCGGGGTGATCCCGATTCCGCCCGCGATGAACAGGTACTCAGCAGCGGGTACCAGCGAGAAGTGATTGCGGGGCGCCCACACCCGCACGGCCATCCCGGGCCGCAGGGCGTCGTGGATCCACTGCGAGCCGCCGCGGGAGCGCGGCTCGCGCAGCACAGCGATGTCGTAGAACCGGCGATCGGCCGGATCTCCGCAGAGCGAGTACTGGCGGGTGTCGCCATTCGGCAGCTCCAGCGTCAGGTGGGCGCCGGGATGCCATGGCGGCAGCTCCGCGCCGGCCGGGGTGGTGAGGCGGATGCCCCGCACTCCTGCCGCGAGGTCGAACGCCGCCGCGACGACCATGGTGGTGACCGCCGCCGCGGTGCCGGGCGGCTCGATCGCGGGCTGGCGCGGCTCGTCGACCGTCCGGGGCCCCCGGTCGAGCACGACGGTCGGCGCGAGCACCGGCTGCGTCCGCGTCGGCGTCGCGCTCATCACGATCCGGGCGATCACCGTCATCGCGGTCAGAGACAGGATCACGGTGGATACGCCGAAATACCACCAGCGGCCAACATCCGTGCCGGCGAGACCGGCGTGGAAGCCGATCAGGACCACCGCGCCGTAGTTGGCGTAGTGCAGCCCCTTCCAGAACCGCGGAGGCAGCCGGTTGCGCAGCAGCGACGATCCGTAGACCACGACGAGCAGGTAGAAGGCGCCGATGCCGAGCGCCACGGGGATGGTGCGGTATGTCGCCTGTCCCGGAACGAGGGCTTCGAGCGGGGTGAAGTGCAGCCAGCCGTCGAGCATCAACGAGACGATGTGCACCCCCACCATGATCAGCGACAGCCCGCCGAGGTAGCGGTGCAGATCCTGCAGATGACCGGGGTCGTCGACCTTGCGGAAGATGCGGGTGGAGAGCAGCACTCCCCAGACCACCGCGAGCGTCATGAGGATCCAGGCGAGGATCGCGCTGGATCGCGTGACATACCACCAGATGTGCGGATCGTTCATCGATAGTCCTCCCAGTTGGACGATGTGCGGATGCTGTCGTCGGTCGCGACGACGAGGCCCGCGGCATTGCGGGTGGGCAACCAGTCGAGGAAGCCCTCCGGTGGGGGGACGAATGCGGCCTTGGTGAGCACCTCGGCCCGCGCGCCGCTGCCGGCGATCACGGTCGCCGAGTGCAGTCCGGTGCGGGCCGGGAGCAGGGTGCGGGGGTCGAGCAGGTGGTGCCGCTCCTCGCCGTCCGCCGTCCAGCGGCGCCGACGGGTGCCCGATGTCGCGACCGCGCCCTCCCCGATGCGGACGATGTCGACATGGGTGGACGGATCGTCGGGATGCTCGACGCCGATGACCCAGCCCGCTCCGAGCGGCGACTCGCCCGACACGACAAGGTCGCCGCCGATCTCCACCATCACTCCGGGTGCTCCGCGCTCGCGCGCTCGCGCGCAGAGCAGGTCGGCGGCGTAGCCCTTGCCGATCCCGCCGGAGTCCAGGGTCATGCCGACCGGCAGGCGGACCTCCCTGCCGTGGATCTCGATCGCCTCGAGATCGCCGCCGTCCCGCGCACCGGCCGGCAGCGTGGTTCGCCGCGCCGGATCCAGCACCGACCCGGCATAGCCGGACATCACGAGGGCGGGGAGCATCGTCGGGTCGTAGGCGCCACGGGTTTCGCGATGCCCGTCGCGCATCGCCTCGATGAGACCCACCGTGGCGGCATCCACGATGACGGATTCGCCGGCGGCCGCATTCAGCCGGGACAGCTCACTGCTCGGGAGGAAGCGCGACCAGAGCGACTCGAGCCGGTCCAACTCCGCCGCGAGCTCGTCGAGCAGCCCGGACG
>WOYR01000234.1:2667-6950 GCA_011620705.1 Microbacteriaceae bacterium
GGGGCGGCAGGTGCAGGAGCAGCGGGGGCCGGGGCGGCAGGGGGTGCCGCAGCAGGAGCCGGGGCGGCAGGTGCCGCAGCGGGCGCCTTCGCGGCAGGGGCTGCCGGAGCTGCCGGAGCCGCTGGAGCGGGGGCAGGAGCCGCAGCCGTCGAGGCCGCGGACGTCGGCGTCACCGCACCCGTCGCACCGGGCGCCGGGGTGGGGGTCGACGCCGGAGTGGCGGTACCCGCGGTAGCCGTCGCCGTGCTCTGGAGGCCCACGACCAGACCCACGAAGGCGATGGCCGTGATGGCTCCCGCCGCCGTGCGCGCCCCCGAGGCGGGATGCTCAGTCATCGCTGCCGTGGTCGTCGCTGCCGGAGTCGTCATCCGACTCGTGATCGTAGCTGGAGGTCGGCGAGGGGGCGGGCACCGGTGAACTGCTGCGCTCGCCGCTGTCGTCGCCGCCCTCTGTCGTGGAGCCGGTGGTGGTTCCGGCGCCCGCGCCGCTGTGCTCGGCGGGCTCAGTGGGCTCGGCGGACTCGGACGGCTCGGGGGTCGCCGTGCCCGTCGGGTCGTCGATCGGCTGGGGCGAGACGCTGGTCAACGAGGTCGGCGCGGTGCCGAGGTGGCTCTGCTGGAAGCTCGCGAGCGTTCCGGCGTTCACCGCCATGGCGGCGCCTGCGGTTCCCAACACGCCTGCGATGGAGAGGGCGAGGATGATCGGTGTCTTAATGTGCTCGACGCTACGGCGCGGTCGCCGAAGGAAGATCAGGGGGATATCCAAGAATCACCCAAGATCGACCCCGCCGACGCCGTCGATGGGGGGCTCCGCCCTGGACAATGGAGCATGCGCGTGCTGCTGATCGAAGACGACCCCGCTGTCGCGGCCGGCATCGCCGACGCGCTCGCGGGAGCCGCGCACGACGTGCGGCACGAGGCGAGCGGGTCAGCGGGACTGGAGGCGGCGCGCACCGCGGCTCCGGATCTGGTCGTGCTCGACCTGGGGCTGCCCGACATGGACGGCACGGACGTGTGCCGCGCCATCCGTGCGTTCTCGGCCGTTCCGATCATCGTGGTGAGCGCGCGCAGCGAGGAGATCGACCGGGTGCTCGCCCTGGAGATGGGGGCGGATGACTTCCTGGTCAAACCGTTCGGCATCCGGGAGCTGATCGCCCGGATCCGCGCCGTGACCCGTCGCTCCGGTGCCGAGGACCGGCTCTCGCCGCCCGTGGAGCGCCGACTCGGCCCGCTCGCGATCGACCTCCGCGGCCAGCGCGTCACGCTGGCCGGCGAGCCCGTGCATCTCACCACCACCGAGTACCGGATCCTGCTCTACCTGTCGGAGGAGCCAGGAGCCGTGCGCCCGCGCTCCGACATCCTGCGCGCGGTCTGGAAGACCGAGTGGTTCGGCGCCACCAAGACCCTGGACGCGCACATCGCGGCGCTGCGCAAGAAGCTCGGCTCGGCTGGATGGATCGAGTCGGTGCGCGGGGTCGGCTTCCGCTTCGAGACCCCGGCATGACCTGGCGGTTCATGCTCGCCCTGGTCGGATTGACCGCGGTGGCGATGCTGGTGCTGCTGGTCCCGTTGAGCGGCTATCTGGCCCAGACCGAGCACGACCGCATCACCACCTCGCTGGAGAGGGACGCCTTCGTGCTCGCGGGGCGCAGCGCGGCATCCCTGGCCGACCCCTCAGCCGCGGGCCGCTCGGTCATCACCGAGCTGGCCCGTCAGTACCGCACGACGAGCGGCGGCGCACGGATCGTCATCACGGATGCCGCGGGCACCGCCATCGTGACCAGCGACGACGACCCGGCCGCCGTCGGGTCCCCGTACGCCTCGCGGCCCGAGATCGCCACAGCGCTCGCCGGGCAGATCGCGGACGGCACGCGCTACTCGCAGACCCTGTCGGAGCAGCTGCTCTACGTCGCCGTCCCGGTGCTCAGCGGGGACAAGGTGCTGGGCGCGGTGCGCCTGACCTACCCCGCTCCCGTGGTGGACGCCGCAGTCAACAGCAAGGTCGCGGCGCTCGGCATCGTCGGGGTGACCACCGTCCTCCTCGCCGGGCTGATCGGCCTGATCCTCGCCAGCACCGTGACGCGGCGGCTGAGGCTTCTGACCGAACTCACCGAGCAGTTCGCGGAGGGCGACCTCTCCGTGCGCGCGGATGAACGCACAGGCGCCCCGGAACTGCGCTCGCTCGCGCGCTCCTTCAACGCCATGGGCGAGCGGCTGACGTCCGCGCTCGACCAGCAGCGGCGATTCGCCGCGGATGCCTCCCACCAGCTCCGCACCCCGCTCACCGCCCTGCGGCTGCGGCTCGAGCGCGCCAGGGAGCTGGCCGGCGTCGACCCGGAGGAGTCCGCCGAACGGATCGCGGCCGCGGCCGCGGAGACCGACCGCCTCGAGACCCTGGTGGAGGGCCTCCTGCAGCTCAGCCGCGGGGAGGGGACCATCGCCGCCGTGGCACCGACCGACATCGCGGCCATCGCGCGCGAACGCGCCGAGCACTGGCAGCCGCTCGGCGAGGAGTCGGGCGTCGCCGTCGAGTACGCGGGCGCCGCCTCCGCCGTGGTGCTGGCCTCCGCCGCCGCGGTGGAGCAGATCGTGGACAACTACGTCGACAACGCCCTCGGCGTGAGCCCGCGGAACTCGCGGATCACGCTCCGGGTGGATCGCGCTGCTCGCGGCGCGGTCCTGCATGTGCTCGACGAGGGGCCGGGGCTCCCCGACGCGGAACTCAGCAGGGCGTTCGACCGCTTCTGGCGCGGCCGCCGGGACGGCCCCGGCAGCGGTCTGGGCCTGTCGATCGTCGCGCAACTGGCCGACGCGAGCGGAGCCGCCGTCCGGCTCGAGAACCGGGAGGGCGGCGGCTTGGACGCGCAGGTCGCGTTCACCGCCTCGTGGACCCCCGAGCGCTCCCACGCGGTCAGGAGCCGATCATCCGCGAGTCGGCGACGCGCGGCGCCCGCCGACGGGGGTCCCGCCTAGAGTGACCCCATGGCCCGCCCGACCACCTCATACGCCTGCAGCGAGTGCGGCTGGACGAGCGTCAAGTGGGTCGGGCGCTGCGCCGAGTGCCAGGCGTGGGGCACGGTCGTCGAGCGCGGGGTGCCGGTCGCGGCGCTCCGGGCGGGTTCGGTGCCCGCGGGCCGTGCCGCCCGCCCGATCACCGAGGTCGGCAGCGAGTCCGTCGCGCACTGGCCCAGCGGCATCGCCGAGTTCGACCGGGTGCTGGGCGGCGGCATCGTGCCGGGCGCCGCGATCCTGCTGAGCGGGGAGCCGGGCGTCGGCAAATCCACCCTGCTGCTCGAGGTGGCGTCGCGGGCCGCGCGCACCGGCATCCGGGTGCTCTACGTCAGTGCCGAGGAGTCGGCGAGCCAGGTCCGGCTGCGCGCCGAACGCACGGGCGCCCTCCATGATGAGCTCTACCTGGCCGCTGAGACGGACCTCGCAACCATCCTCGGCCATGTCGACGCCGTCCGGCCCGGCCTGCTGGTGGTCGACTCGGTGCAGACGGTGTCCTCCTCGATGTCCGACGGGGCCGCAGGGCAGCCCGCGCAGGTGCGGGAGGTGGCGGGCACCCTCATCCGCATCGCCAAGGAGCGCAACCTGCCGGTGCTGCTGATCGGGCACGTCACCAAAGACGGGTCGATCGCCGGGCCCCGCATGCTCGAGCACCTGGTCGACGTGGTCTGCAGCTTCGAGGGCGACCGGCAGACCGCCCTGCGCTTCGTCCGCACCCTCAAGAACCGCTTCGGCCCGACCGACGAGGTGGGCTGCTTCGAGATGACCGGGGACGGCATCGCCGAGGTCACCGATCCGAGCGGCCTCTTCCTCTCGCGCGGCGGGCTGGGCGGCGGCGGAATGGCGGTCAGCGGAACCTGCGTCACGGTCGCCGTCGAGGGCAGGCGCGCGCTGCCGGTGGAGGTGCAGGCGCTGATCGTCGCCACCCAGGCGCCGCAGCCGCGCCGGGTGGTCAACGGGGTCGATGCATCCCGTGTGGCGATGCTGCTGGCGGTGCTCGAACGGCGGTGCGGGTTCAGGCTGTCGACCTCGGATGTCTACGTCTCCACGGTGGGCGGCATCCGCCTCAGCGAGCCGGGCGCCGATCTCGCGATCGCCCTGGCCATCGCGAGCGCCGTGAAGGATCAGGCGCTGCCCGCCACAACGGCGGCTGTGGGCGAGATCAGCCTGGCCGGCGAGATCCGCCCGGTGGCCGCCGAGAAGCAGCGCGCGGCGGAGGCTCGGCGGCTCGGCTACAGCACGATCGTCGACAGCGCTGCCGGGCCGCTGTCCGCC
>WOYR01000173.1 GCA_011620705.1 Microbacteriaceae bacterium
GGATGCGCCCACATGAACGCCAGGTACGCGCGCACGTTCGCGAGCTTCTGCCACTGGTCGCCGGGCATCTTGCTCAGCAGCGAGCCCTTGCCGTGCACCACCTCGTCGTGACTGACCGGCAGCAGGAAGCTCTCGCTGAAGGCGTAGAGGAAGCTGAAGGTGATCTCGTCGTGGTGGTCGGCCCGCCACATCGGGTTCTCGCGCATGTACTGCAGCGAGTCGTGCATCCAGCCCATGTTCCACTTCAGACCGAAGCCGAGGCCGCCGCCGTCGGTGGGATGCGTCACCCCGCCCCATGACGTCGACTCCTCGGCGATCATCACGATGCCCGGGTTGCGCTTGTACGCCGTCGCGTTCGCCTCCTGCAGGAACGAGATCGCCTCGAGGTTCTCGCGCCCGCCGTAGCGGTTGGGCACCCACTCGCCCTCTGCGCGGGAGTAGTCCAGGTAGAGCATGCTCGCCACTGCATCCACCCGCAGCCCGTCGATGTGGAACAGCTCCAGCCAGTACACCGCGTTGGCGACCAGGAAGTTGCGCACCTGCGAGTCGCCGAAGTTGAACACCAGGGTGCCCCAGTCGGGATGCTCCCCGATCCGCGGGTCGGCGTGCTCGTACAGAGCCTGCCCGTCGAAGCGCGCGAGCGCCCACTCGTCCTTGGGGAAATGCGCGGGCACCCAGTCGACCAGCACGCCGATGCCGGCCTGGTGCAGCCGGTCGACGAGGTAGCGGAAGTCGTCCGGATGCCCGAAGCGGCTGGTCGGCGCGTAGTAGCCGGTCACCTGGTAGCCCCACGAGCCGCCGAACGGGTGCTCGGCCACCGGCAGGAACTCGACGTGCGTGTATGCCAGCTCGCGCAGGTAGTCGATGAGCTGATCGGCCAGTTCCCGGTAGCTCAAGCCGGGGCGCCAGGAGCCGATGTGCATCTCGTAGACGCTCATCGGGGAGTTGTGCGGGTCGGTCCGCGCGCGCACGGTCATCCACGCGGCGTCGCCCCACTCGTAGAGGGTCTGGCCGACCACCGATCCGGTCGCGGGCGGCACCTCGGTGTAGCGGGCCATCGGATCGGCGCGCTTGACCCACTCGGCTGCTTGCCCGTCATGGCCGGCGGTCAGCAGCTCGAACTTGTAGACGGTGCCCGGGTGCAGGCCGGGCACGAACAACTCCCACACCCCCCTGTCGTCGAGGCGGCGCATCGCGTACTGCGTGCCATCCCAGCCGTTGAAGTCGCCGATCACGCGAACGGCGCGGGCGTGCGGCGCCCAGACCGAGAATCCGGTGCCGACGACGTCCTCGTGCGGGCGGTAGTGGGATCCGAGCATGTCCCAGAGCTGCTCGTGGCGGCCCTCGCCCCAGAGGTAGAGGTCGAGCTCGCCGACCGTCGGCACGAAGCGGTACGGGTCGTCGGCGGTCCAGCTCGGGGCGCCGGCGTATCCGGCCTCGAGCGTGTAGGCCTGGCCGGGGCCCGGCGCGAAGCCGTGCCACAGACCTCGGGAGACGTGCTCGAGGGGGATGCGCGTGCCATCCTTCTGCACCGCGGTGACGGTCTCGGCCAGTGGTCGCACCGCGCGGATCACGAATCCCTCCACCCCGCCGACGGCCGCCGGATGCTGCCCGAGCGCGTCGTGCGGTCGCGGGTGCCGCCCCTCGACGAGCGCGGCGAGATGATCGGGGTGGAGAGCGGGGATGCCCGACCCGGTCCTCGCGCCTTCGGGAGCCGTTGCCCCGGACTTCCTCTTCTGCGGCATCAGCCGGCCCTGTGCTTCGCGGGCGCTGCATGGGCGATCGAGAGGATGTGCACCGGTTCGACGAAGGGGTCCAGCCGTACGTAGTTCGAGCCGCTCCAGGTCCACTCCGCGCCGGTGAGCAGTTCGGTGACGCCGAATTCGGTGTCCGGCTCGAGTCCGAACCGCGTCAGGTCGAGGTGCACGAGCGTCTCGCGCACCGAGTGCGGGTCGAGATCGGCCACGATGATCAGGCTGTCGGCGGTTCCCGAGGCGGTGAAGCGCCCGTCGAGGTGTTTGCCGTAGACGAGCACCGAGTCGTCGTCGCTCCAGTGGATCGACATGTTCCGCAGCTGGGCCAGGGCCGGATGCTCGGCCCGGATCTCGTTGAGCCGGGTCAGGTACGGCGTCAGCGTCGTGCCCGGCCGCGTCCTCTCCAGTCTCGCCGCTGCCGCCCAGTCGCGCTGCTTGTACTCGTACTTCTCGTTGTCGATGCTCTCCTCGCTGCCCGGTCGCGCGATGTGCTCGAACAGCTCGTAGCCGGCGTAGACGCCCCAGCTGGGTGATGCGGTCGCGGCGAGCGCTGCCCGGATCCTGTAGGCGGGCGGCCCGCCGAATTGCAGGAATTCGCTGAGGATGTCCGGCGTGTTCACGAACAGGTTCGGGTGCAGGTAGTCGGCGGACGGCCCCGAGATCTCGGCGAAGAATTCCTGCAACTCGCTCTTGGTGTTGCGCCAGGTGAAGTAGCTGTACGACTGCTGGAACCCGAGGGCGGCCAGCGAGTGCAGCATCGGCGGGCGGGTGAACGCCTCGGCCAGGAAGACGACATCAGGATGCCGCTCGCCGATGTCCCCGAGCAGCCACTCCCAGAAGTCCAGCGGCTTGGTGTGCGGGTTGTCGACGCGGAAGATCGCGACCCCCTTGGCGATCCAGAACTCGACGATGCGCAGCACCTCGGCCCTGATCCCCTCCGGATCGGTGTCGAAGTCGAGCGGGTAGATGTCCTGGTACTTCTTGGGCGGGTTCTCGGCATAGGCGATCGAGCCGTCCGGGCGGTGGCTGAACCACTCGGGATGCTCGGTGACCCACGGGTGGTCGGGCGAGCATTGCAGGGCCAGATCCATCGCGACCTCGAGGCCGAGCTTGGCAGCCTGGCCGAGGAAGTAGCGGAAATCGGCGAAGGTGCCGAGATCGGGATGCAGGGCGTCGTGGCCGCCCTCGGCGGAGCCGATCGCCCACGGGCTGCCCGGGTCGCCCGGCTTCGCCTCCGTGGCGTTGTTGCGCCCCTTGCGGAAGGTGGTGCCGATCGGATGGACCGGCGGCAGGTACACCACGTCGAAGCCCATCGCGGCCACCGCGGGCAGGCGGCGCGCCGCGGTGCGGAAGGTGCCGCTGGTCCAGGTGCCGTCCTTCGCCTTCTTCGCGCCCTCGGAGCGCGGGAACAGCTCGTACCACGCCCCCACGGCGCTGCGGGCGCGCTCGACCCGCAGGGTGAGAGGTTCCGAGACGGTGACGAGGGATTCGATCGGGTGCGCCGCGATCCCGGCCGCCAGGCGCGGATCGTGCGCGATCCCGAGGCGGGCGGCAGGGGAGAGCCTGCTGTCCGCGAGAGCCGCACGGGCTTCGCCGAACACCTTTCCGCTCGAGCGGGAGAGCAGCTGGACGCCGGCGGCGAAGACGAGTTCGACATCCTGGTCCGCTGGGATCTTGATGTCGGCAGTGCGCAACCAGCTGGCCCAGTCGTCGCTCGCGGCGCGCACCTGCCAGGTCCAGAGCCCCCGCAGGCCGAGTTGCACCTGCGCCCGCCAGCGGTCCATTCCCGGGCTCACCATCTCCATCGGATGCACCGAGGTCGCGCCGCTGGGGTCGCGCAGCAGGATCTCGGCCCTGAGCATCCCGTGCCCCTCGCGGAACACGGTCGCCTCGAAGGGGACGACTTCGCCGACATAGCCGGTCGCAGCCCAGCGGTTCTCGGGCTGCTGAGGGCTCATGGCGCGGATCGGGATGCGGCCGAGGGGCTCGGAACGCGCGGCGGTCACAGGGGCGGGCATCACCTGACGGTACCGCGTCCGGGCGAGGCGGCTGGGGGAATCCTCCCGCGGGTCGCCGTCGCTGAGTTCTCCAGGGTACATCCATCTGTACCCTGGGGGACAAATCTGTCCCCCAGTGTCTGCATTCTGAAAAATGCTGATGAGCGGGCTTATCACTCTTAAACTCCGGGGGTAGACCGTGCCCTCTAGTGGGGGTGCGAGATGGCTTGTCCGCTCTATGGGGGACCCGTAGTGTCTTCGGCGGGGGGAAATTCCCTGCGCACTCGATCGGCACTTGCGATCGGCTGCACATCACCAGCGCTACATCGCCACAACTCGACATCTCGTCACGGGGCTTCTCGCGAGCGGCAGCATGCCCTCGCACGCCTTCATGACGCCTGCACCTCGGCATCAGCAGGATGCCGTGAAAGGAAACCCGAAATGAACAAGCTCACCAAGGGCGCCATCGCCACCGCGGCCGGTGTCATCCTCCTCATGGGCGGCGCGGGAACCCTCGCCTCCTGGAACAGCAGCGCCAACGCCGGCTCGTCGCAGACGATCACGGCCGGATCGCTCTCGGTGACCGCCGGCGCAGCCGGTGTCTGGAAGAGCGGCAGCACCACCATCACGCCGTCGAGCTTCCGGATCGTCCCGGGCGACACCCTCACGTACACGCAGACCTTCAACCTGGTCGCCTCCGGCGACAACCTGCTGTTCACGCTCGCGGCGACGCCCGGTGCGATCTCGGCCGCCTCCGCGGCCAGCGCGGACGTCGCCCTGGCGGCGGCCCTGACCGGAAGCAGCACCTTCTCGGTCGCGGGCAGCAACATCGCCGCGAGCAGCTCGCCCAACACCTACAAGGTGACCACGGCGGGCACAACGGTGGTCACCGTCACGATGACCGTCGCGTTCCCGTACGCCTCGGCCAACAGCACGCAGCTCGGCGCCGTGAGCTTCGGCAACGGCGCGGTCACCGTCACCCAGACGCAGACCCCGTAACAGCTTTCACCGGGGGTGCCGCTGTCCCACACGGCGCGCGCCCCCGGTGAGATGCACCGCCTCGTCACCCACCAACCGCACCACCATCCATCCACCGCATCCATCGGCAGGAACGGCAGAGACCATGACCGGATCGCGAGCAGCGCATCCCGGACCGCGTCGCCACCGAGCGACCCGGCCCCTGGTCCGCCGTCTCCTCGTCGCGCTTCGGCCAACGCCGCGGGCAGCCCTCGGCGCGGTCGCAGCCCTCGGCGCCGGAATCCTGGTCGCCGCCGGTCTCGCCGCCGGCAGCTATGCCTTCCTCAACTCGCAGGCCGTCGTCACCTCGGCTGCGACCATCAAGAGCGGCAATCTCGGCCTGACCGTCCGGTACGGCGCCGGCGCGGCGGGGAGCAGCACCACGATCCCGTCCACGGCGTGGGGCGCCATGCTCCCCGGCGATGTCGTCGGCCAGCAGTTCACCCTGGCCAGCACGGGAACGGCGGGCTCCACGCTGACCGCACGACTCTCGGCCAGTTCGGCCTGGGACATCCGCATCGCCTCCGGCACCTGCCCGGCCGGCCAGCTCGGCGGCGCGCCCCTCTCCACGGCCGCAGCCACCGCGGGCACCATCGCGGGCGGCGCCACCTCGACGTTCTGCGTGCAGGCCGCCCTGCCGGCCGCGGCCGGCGCCGCCGTCTCAGGCACCACGGCGGATTTCTCGATCGTCATCGACTCGACGCAGGTGCCGTCATGAGCGCCCGCGCCGCGGGCGGCGTGCTCCGCCGCCGCGCCAAGCTGGCCGTTGCCTCTGCGCTGACCGGATTCCTCGTGCTCGCCGGCACGACGGCCGGGTTCGCGTACTTGACCGCGAGCGGCACCGTGAGCTCCACGGTCGGCGCGGCGGCGCTCAGCCTGAGCACCACCAACTTCACGTCGGTCGGCTACACCTTCGGCAACGACAGCCTCGTCACGACCGGCAGCGTCACGGTCACCAACACGACCGCCACCAGCAGCACCCAGAGCGGCGCGGTGAGCCTGACCTTCGGGCCCGCATCATCCGCGGCCATGGCAGACAAGGTCGCGCTGACCCTGTGGACCACCGCGTCCGCGGCGAATTGCACCGCGGGTGCGACCGTGCCGACGGGGGCGACCACCGCCCTATGGTCGGCATCCACGGTCATCACCGCGACGCTGGCGAAGAACGCCAGCGTCATCTACTGCGTGCGCAGTTCGATCAGCTCGCGCGAGACGGTGGCGAACAGCGGAGGATCGCTGAGCTTCGAACCCCGGATCAACGGCACGATCACGGTCGGCAACTTCACCGGGAGCGCCAGCGCGACCACGACCCAGTCGACCCGGTACATCTATCCGGCGTCGACCGCCGATGCCACCCACTGGAACTGGATCCGCCCGAACTTCGCCGCCGACTACTGCCTCGACGTCTCGGGCGGCGGCGGGAGCACCGGCACGATCGTGATCTCATACAGCTGCAAGAACAACGGCGCCTCGAACGAGAATTGGAAGTTCACGGCGAGCGGCTCGACGGGCTACTACACGATCCAGCCGCGCAGCGCGACCGGACTGCGGGCCGACGACAACAGCACCAGAGCATCGGGCGGCAGCATCACGGTCAACACAGCGGCCGGCACCCCGGCGACCGCCACCAACCAGCAGTGGCAGCTGCAGCTGGTATCCGCCGGCATCTATCAGCTGGTCAACGCCTACTCCGGAATGTGCCTCACCTCGCCGAGCGGCACGGCCCAGAATCTCGGAAACCTGACGCAGGCGCCGTGCAACGGCAGCGTGTCACAGCAGTTCATCGTGTCGCAGGCCTTCGAGAACTTCGGCTGCACCGCCTCTGGCGGCAATTGGGTGTGGTCGTGGAGCTCGGTGAGCACCGGTCCGTACCACTTGCTCGTGACCCACGGCACCACCACGACCGAGTTGGCGGCCACCGAGGCGACGGCGAGCGGCGCGACGCTCGCGTACAGCGCAGTCAACTACGGCAACGGCAAGTACGACGTCTCCTTCGTCGACGGTCTCGGCACCGCCGTTGGCGGCGGAACCATCACGGTGTCTGGG
>WOYR01000016.1 GCA_011620705.1 Microbacteriaceae bacterium
GCTGGGTTCAGAACGTCGTGAGACAGTTCGGTCCCTATCCGCTGCGCGCGTAGGAAATTTGAGAAGAGCTGTCCCTAGTACGAGAGGACCGGGACGGACGAACCTCTGGTGTGTCAGTTGTTCCGCCAGGAGCACCGCTGATTAGCTACGTTCGGAACGGATAACCGCTGAAAGCATCTAAGCGGGAAGCCGGCTTCAAGATGAGATTTCCATCCCTTCGGGGGAGAGGCTCCCAGCTAGACGACTGGGTTGATAGGCCGGATGTGGAAGTGGGGACTAAAGACCCATGGAGCTGACCGGTACTAATAAGCCGATAACTTGATAACACCATGTTTTTTTAGACACGTGTTCATCGAACACTGCGCTCGCGTCCACTTTGTGGTTCCCGATTTACGGTCGGACCACGCCTGTTCAACCCGCCTTTCAGGCGGCGAGCGCTGGCAGATCAAACACCTAAATCAATAGTGTTTCGGCGGCCATAGCGAAGGGGAAACGCCCGGTCACATTCCGAACCCGGAAGCTAAGACCTTCTGCGCCGATGGTACTGCAAGGGTGACCTTGTGGGAGAGTAGGACACCGCCGGACTTCTTTGTGAGATGGCCATCCGCCTCTGCTGTGACAAGCAGGGTCGGGAGGCCTTTTCGCGTTGATCGCCGATCAGGTTATGAATTCAGGAGCCGAGATGACCGATCCGTCGGATGACGAGGATCGCAAGCGCCCCGCGGGGCGCCCACAGGGCACCGGGGGATCCCGCGGTGGCAGTGGGGCGCCGAAGCAGGAATGGAAGCGCCGCGGCGTTGCCCCCGCGCGTTCCGGCTCCGGCCGCCCGGTTGGCGGCTCGGATCGCCCGGCCGTCGGCTCCGGCCGCCGGCCTGCCGGCTCCGATCGGCGGCCGCCCCGCCCCGCCGCCGGCGATTCCGGCCCACGCCACGACGATCCGACGATCCCCGACGAGGTGGAGGCCAATCAGCTCGACAAGGTGGCGCGCGCCGAACTCCGGACGCTCAGCAAGGACAACGCCGACTGGGTGGCCCGCCACCTGGTGATGGCCGGCCGGATGATCGAGGACGATCCTGAGCTCGCCCACAAGCACGCCCTGGCGGCAGCCCGCAGGGCCGGACGCGTCGGCGTGGTTCGGGAGACGGTGGCGATCACGGCATACGAAACGGGGGACTTCGCCCTGGCCCTGCGCGAGTTGCGCACCTACCGGCGGCTGACCGGTCGCAACGACCAGCTCCCGCTCATGGTCGACAGCGAGCGCGGCGTCGGGCGCCCCGACCGGGCGCTCGAACTCGCGCGGTCGGTTCCACGCGGGGAGTTGGAGGTGCCGGTGCAGGTGGAGCTGGCGATCGCGATGTCCGGGGCTCGGCTCGACCTCGGGCAGCCGGAGGCGGCGCTGACCGAATTGCAGATCCCGCAGCTGGATCCGGAGCGCGCATTCGCCTGGAGCCCCGCCCTGTTCGACGCCTATGCGACGGTGCTGGAGGAACTCGGGCGCGAGGAGGAAGCCGAGCAGTGGTGGCAGCGCTCGGACCGGGCGACGATCGCGCTCGAGCAGGCCGCGGTCCCCGAGGGCGAGGAGACGGTCGAGATCATCGAGGAGGAGCTGGACGAGGCCGCACAGGGCGGCGAGAGTCCCGAGAGCCCGGATGCCGCGCCTCGCTGATCGGCGGGCCACGCCGCTCGACGGGGTGGACGTGCTGCTCGCCGACCTCGACGGAGTCGTCTACGCGGGGCCGAATGCGATCCCATATGCCGTTGAGAGCATCAATCGTGCCCAGCAGACGGTCCGCGTCGGCTACCTGACCAACAACGCGTCGCGGACGGACGCGGTCGTGGCCTCCCAGCTCACAGACTTGGGCCTGCGGGTGGCGCCGCAGGACATCGTGACCTCGCCGCAGGCTGCGGTGGTGCTGCTGCGAGGCTTGGTGCCCGCCGGCTCGCGCATCCTGGTGGTCGGCGGCGATGGCTTGGTCGACGAGGTGCAGAAGGCCGGATTCGTGGTGACCCGCTCGGCCGACGACGGGCCGTCGGCGGTCGTGCAGGGCTTCGCCCCGGAGGTCGGCTGGACCCAGCTGGCGGAGGCAGCATTCGCCCTCCAGGCGCGTCCCGGCCAGGAGGAGCTGCCGTGGGTGGCCACCAACACCGATTGGACGATTCCGCAGGCCCGCGGCGTCGCGCCCGGCAACGGGACCCTGGTGTCGGCGGTGCACACGGCGGTGGGCCGGCTGCCCATCGTCGCAGGCAAGCCGGAACGCGCGATCTTCGACGCCGCCGCCGCGCGCTTCGGGGCGGGCAGCCCGCTGGTCGTCGGGGATCGGCTGGACACCGACATCCTGGGGGCGAACGGGGCCGGCATGCTGTCCGCGCTGGTGATGACCGGGATCGACCGCGCCAAGCAGGTGCTGGCCGCTGCTGCGGACTCGCGGCCGCGCTACCTGCTCGGCGATCTGCGCGAATTGTTCGAACCGTATCCGGAGCCCGTGACGCGCACCGAGCGCCGCTCGGGCGACACGGTGGTGACCGCCGGGGGCGCGGTGGTGCGCGTCCACGAGAGCACGGTGCGGCTCGTGACCGCCGGCGATCGCGCCATCGATTCGCTGCGCGCCGGCGCGGCGGCGATCTGGGGAACCGGCTCTCCGATCTACGCGCTCGAGGTCGACCCGGGGCTCTATTCTGAGTCGTGATGGACGAGGCTGCGTTGAACGAGGATGCGGATGCCGCAGCGCCGATGCCGGCTGCCGATGAGCAGCCGAGCGCCCTGCTGTCTCGCCTGCGCCTGATCGAGGACCAGCCGCTGGAGTCCCGGGCGGAGGCGCTCGCGCAGCTGCAGAACGAACTGCGTGCCCAGCTGGAAGCGGGGGACGCGGCGCGACCGCATGCCTGACGGCGCAGCAGTTGACGGCGCAGCAGCTGACGGCCCGGTTCCCGGCCTCGGGCGGCTGGACGCCGAGCTCGTCCGGCGTGGCCTGGCCCGTTCGCGCGGTCTCGCGGTGGAGGCGATCGGGGGCGGCCGGGTGACGGTCGACGGCAAGGCGGCGTCGAAGCCGTCGCTGCGGGTGTCGCAGGATGCCGAACTCGGGCTGCTCGGCGGCGATGGCTACGTCAGCCGCTCGGCCCACAAGCTCGCGGCGGCGCTCGGCGCCTTCGCGGTGACCGTGGAGGGCAGGCTCGCGCTCGACGTGGGCGCGTCGACTGGCGGGTTCACGCAGGTGCTGCTGGAACGCGGCGCCCGAGCCGTGATCGCGCTCGATGTGGGGCACGGACAGCTCGCGGCGCGGCTGCGCGAGGATCCGCGCGTCGTCGTGGTCGAAGGAGTCAACGCTCGGTCACTGAACGCGCACGAACTGGCCGAGCAGGCCCGTACCGATGAGCGGCCGGAGCTGGTCGTCGCGGACGTGTCGTTCATCTCGCTGACCACGGTCCTGCCTGCGCTCGTCGGCACGGTCGGGCTCGACGCCGACTTCGTGCTGCTCATCAAGCCGCAGTTCGAAGTCGGGCGGCAGGGCATCCGGGAGGGCCTGGTGCGCGATCGGGGCCTGCGGCAGGATGCGGCATCCGCGGTGCTCTGGGCGGCCTGGGACCTGGGCCTGCCGACCGCGGGCATCATCTCCTCCCCACTGCTGGGCAGCAACGGGAATCAGGAGTATCTCGTCTGGCTCAGCCGCAGCGCCGGGGCCAATCCGACAGAATGGTCGGGGGCGATCGCCGCACTGCTGTGACCTCCAGCATTTTGTTCCACGCAGCCAGACGGAAGGATCCGCGCATGTCCGACACGCGCCACCTGCTGGTCGTCGCCCACACCGGGCGGAAGGACTCGCTGCTGGCCGGCGTGCAGGTCTGCCGGCAACTGATCGGGGCGGGCCTGGTGCCGGTCGTCTCGGCGGACGAGCGCGCCGACCTGCTCGCCGAAGCGCCCGATCTGGCGCCGCTCCACCTGCTGGGGTTGGATGTCGCGACCACCGAGCTCGAGCTGGTGATCGTTCTGGGCGGCGACGGCACCATCCTGCGCGCGGCAGAGCTGGCCCGCGGATGCGACGCCCCCCTCCTCGGCGTCAACCTGGGGCACGTGGGCTTCCTCGCCGAAGCCGAGCGCGAAGACCTGACCGCCACCGTCTCCCGCGCCCTTGCGCGCGACTACACCGTCGAGGAGCGACTCGCACTCTCGGTGCGGGTCAAGCACGGTGACGAGGTGATCTGGGAGAGCTGGGCTCTCAACGACGCCTCCGTCGAGAAGGACAGCCGGGAGCGCTCGATCGAGGTGGCCATCGAGGTCGACGGGCGACCGCTGTCCACCTTCGGCTGCGACGGGATCGTCATGTCGACGCCCACCGGATCGACCGCATACTCCTTCTCGGCCGGCGGGCCGGTCGTGTGGCCGACTGTGGAGGCGCTGCTCATGGTGCCGCTGTCGGCGCACGCCCTGTTCGCCCGTCCTCTCGTGGTCGGTCCAGAGTCGGCTCTCGCGGTCGAGCTGTTGGAGCGCTCGGTCGGGCGCGGGGTCCTCTGGTGCGATGGCCGCCGCACCTTCGAGCTGCCGAGCGGCGCGCGGGTCATCGTGCGCAAGTCGCCGGTCCCGGTGCGCCTCGCCAGGTTCAGCATGGGGCCGTTCACCGATCGCCTGGTGAACAAGTTCGCGCTGCCGGTGGCAGGCTGGCGCGGTCCGACGGGCGACGATCGGCCGTGATCGAGGAGATCTCGATCCGCGGCCTCGGTGTGATCGCTGAGGCGCGTCTTCCGCTCGGGCGGGGGTTCACGGCCCTGACCGGCGAGACCGGTGCAGGCAAGACGATGGTCGTGACCGCTCTCGGCCTGCTGCTGGGCGAGCGGTCCGACGCCGGAGCCGTGCGGCTCGGCTCGGCACAGGCTGTCGTCGAGGGGCACTGGGAGGTCGAGGAGTCCGGGCCGGTCGCCGATCGGGTGCGCGACGCCGGGGGAGAGCTGGATGCCGTGCCCGGAGGTCGTGCCCAGCTCGTCCTGAGCCGCTCGGTGTCGAGCGAGGGCCGCAGCAGGGCGACGGTCGGCGGACGCGCGGCACCCGTCGGCGTGCTGGCCGAGATCGGCGAGCAGCTGGTGGTGGTGCACGGGCAGTCCGAGCAGATCCGGCTGCGATCGGCGGCCGCGCAGCGCGAGGCCCTCGATCGCTTCGCCGGCTCCGAGTTCGCCGCCGTGCTCGGCGACTACCAGGAGGTGTTCCGCCGCTGGCAGACCCAGCAGGGTGAGCTGGATGTCCTCGTCGCGGAGCGCGACCGCCGCTCCCGCGAGGCCGAGGAGCTGCGGCTCGCCATGGACGAGATCGAAGCCGCGGCCCCGCGGCGCGGCGAGGACGTCGAGCTCGCGGAGCGTTCCGAGCGCCTCACGAACGCCGAGGATCTCCGGCTCGCCGCGATCGAGGCGCAGGAGGCCGTGTCCAGTCAGTTCGACAGCGCTTCGACGGCGGACGCGGGCGACGCGCTGTCCCGGGTGGACAGCGCACGGCGCTCCCTCGAGCGGGTGGCCGGCCACGATCCGGAGCTCGTCCCGATCGTCGAGGCGCTGGCGGACGCATCCTTCGCGCTCGGCGAGGTCTCCAGCCGGCTGGCGAGCTACCTCGGCTCGCTCGATGCCGACGGCGGGCGCGAGTTGGAGGGCATCCAGGAGCGCCGCGCCGCGCTGAGCGCACTCGCCAGGCGCTACGGGCCGACGATCGACGAGGTGATCGACTACCTCGAGTCGGGAAGCAGCCGGCTGGTCGAGCTCGACAGCGACGCCGATCGCATCCTGGAGCTGGGCGACGAGGTCGCAGCAGCCCGGCGCCGCGCCGAGGAGTTGGCGAAGCGGCTGAGCGAGCTGCGGCATGCCGCAGCAGAGCGCCTGGCCGCCGAGGTCACCGAGGAGCTGGGAGCGCTGGCGATGCCGGATGCCCGCCTCAGCATCGAGATGACCGAACGCGAACTCGGGCTGACCGGTGGGGATGCGGTCGCCATCCTGCTCCAGCCGCACCCCGGCAGCGAGCCGCGGCCGATAGCCCGCGGCGCGTCGGGTGGCGAACTGTCACGCGTGATGCTCGCGATCGAGGTCGTGCTCGCATCCACCGATCCGGTGCCGACTTTCGTCTTCGACGAGGTGGATGCCGGAGTCGGTGGGGCCAGCGCCACCGAGATCGGCCGACGGCTGGCCCGGCTGGCGCAGAGCTCGCAGGTGATCGTCGTCACGCATCTCGCCCAGGTGGCCGCGTACGCGACCCATCACCTGGTCGTCGAGAAGGCGAGCGACGGCTCGATCACCGCTTCGAGCGTGCGGCTGGTGCACGGCGAGGAGCGCACGGCCGAGATGGCGCGGATGCTCAGCGGCTCGCCGGATTCCGAATCGGCGCTCGCACATGCGCGGGAGCTGCTGGACAACGCGCACCGGGTCGGCTGAGCGCGGCGAGTCCGGGCGGCGGCTCCGGCACCTGGGATATGCTGAAACCCCGTGGTGGTCAATCCGGGCGCAGTCGTAACCAAGCACATCTTCGTCACCGGGGGCGTCGTCTCCTCCCTCGGCAAGGGCCTCACGGCGGCGAGCTTGGGCAATCTGCTCACCGCGCGCGGACTGCGCGTCGTGATGCAGAAGCTCGACCCCTACCTCAACGTCGATCCGGGCACGATGAACCCTTTCCAGCACGGCGAGGTGTTCGTCACCGATGACGGCGCCGAGACCGACCTCGACATCGGACACTATGAGCGCTTCCTCGACATCAACCTCGATCAGGCCGCCAACGTCACGACCGGGCAGA
>WOYR01000071.1 GCA_011620705.1 Microbacteriaceae bacterium
GCCCGCACTCGGCTACTCTGGGGCGAAAGCATCCGCGTCCCGATCCGAGGGGCGCATTCTGGGACTGACGAGGACGATGAACGCGCGAATCCTGGTGGTCGACGACGACCCCGCCATCGCCGAGATGATCGGGATCGTGCTGCGCGCCGAGGGCTTCGAGCCGCGATTCGCCGGCGAGGGCCGGGCGGCTCTCGATCTGTTCCACTCGGACAAGGTCGACCTCGTGCTGCTCGACCTCATGCTGCCGGGCATGGACGGCATCGAGGTGTGCGCCCAGATCCGCGCCGAGAGCGGGGTGCCGATCATCATGCTCACCGCGAAGGGCGAGGCGGTGGATGTGGTGCGCGGCCTCGAGACCGGCGCCGACGACTACGTGGTGAAGCCCTTCAACCCGAAGGAGCTGGTGGCGAGGATCCGGGCGCGGCTCCGACCCTCGCAGCCCGCATCGGGCGATGCCGTCGGGATCGGCGATCTGACGATCGACGTGGCCGCGCACGAGGTGCGCCGCGGGGACTCCCGCATCAACCTGACGCCGCTCGAGTTCGAACTGCTGCTGGCGCTGGCCGCCACGCCGCAGCGGGTGTTCACGCGCGAAATGCTGCTCGAGCAGGTCTGGGGCTACCACTACAAGGCGGACACCCGGCTGGTCAACGTGCACGTGCAGCGCCTGCGGGCCAAGGTCGAGCAGGACCCGGACAACCCGCGGATCGTCACGACGGTGCGCGGGGTCGGCTACCGCGCAGGCGCCGTGACCTAGGTTCGATCCCATGGCTCGGGTCGACTCGCGGGACTGGCGGAGCGCGCTCGGCCGCCCTGCGCGGCTCTGGCGCAGCTCGCTGAGCGTCCGCACCGTCGCCATCACGGTCGTCCTCTCGGCCGTCGCGATCACCGTGATCGGCGGGTACATCTCCACGAGCGTGAGCTCCAACCTCTTCACCCAGCGCCTCGAGGAGGTGACCTCGGAGGCCGGCAAGGCCACCAGCAGCGCGCAGCAGGTCTTCAGCCAGGCGCAGGATCTGAGCGATGGCACCGATCTCGAGTCCATCGAGGACAATGCGACGCTGGCCGTCAGAGCGGCGGTGTCGTCGCAGCCGCTCATCGCCCTCCTGCGCTCACCGGGGCAGAGCGGCCCTTCGCCGATGGAGAACCGGGCGACGGACGGCTTCGAAGCCCTCACGCTCAGCGGCTCGCTCACCAAGTCGGTGCAGCACAGCGGGGTGGGCCGGCTCTCCTGGCAGCCCATCGCGATCCCGGGGGACCGGGGCGGCTCTGACCCCGGCATCGTCACGGGCTCGCTCCTGGATGTGCCGACGGCGGGGGAGTACCAGTTGTACCTGGTCTACGACCTGAGCGACGTGCAGCAGACGCTCGATTTCGTGCAGCGCACGCTGGTGCTCGGCGGGCTGGCGCTGGTGGTGCTGATCGGCGCGGTCGCCTACCTGGTGGTGCGGCTGATCGTCGGCCCCGTGCGGCGCGCGGCCGAGACCAGCGAGAAGCTGGCGGCAGGCCAGCTCGAGGAGCGGTTGCACGAGCGGGGGGACGACGAGCTGGCGACGCTCGCGCGCTCCTTCAACCGGATGGCGGACAGCCTGCAGCACCAGATCCGCCAGCTGGCCGATCTCTCGCGCTTGCAGCAGCGCTTCGTCTCGGATGTCTCCCACGAGTTGCGGACCCCGCTCACCACCATCCGGCTGGCTGGCGACGTGCTCTACGACCAGCGGGAGGGCTTCCCGCCTGCGACCGCCCGCACGGCCGAACTGCTGCATGCGCAGATCGAGCGCTTCGAGGTGCTGCTGGCCGATCTGCTCGAGATGAGCCGCTACGACGCCGGCGCCGTCCAACTCGAGACCGATCCGACGAACCTGGTGCGCCTGGTCGAGGATGCGATCGAGGCGGTCGCGCCGCTCGCTGAGGAGAAGGGAACCAGCATCCGGCTGGTGGCGCCCGGCGGGTACTTCGAGGCCGAGGTGGATGCGCGCCGCATCCGCCGGATCCTGCAGAACCTGCTCGGCAACGCGATCGACCACGGCGAGGGCCGGCCGATCGAGGTTTATGTCGACAGCGATGCGGATGCCGTCGCCATCGCCGTCCGGGACCACGGCATCGGCATGTCCGAGGCCGATCTCGCCCGGGTGTTCGACCGCTTCTGGCGCGCCGATCCGTCGCGCCAGCGGACCACCGGCGGCACAGGGCTCGGCCTCGCGATCTCCCTCGAGGACGCCGCCGTGCACGGCGGCCTGCTCGACGTCTGGTCGCAGCCGGGCCGGGGCAGCTGCTTCCGGCTGACCCTGCCGCGCGTCTTCGGCATGGCCGTGATCGGGTCGCCGATCGCCCTGCCGCCCGATGAGGCGGCAGACGAGGAGTCCGCATGATGCGCCGGAACTCGCGGGGCCGCCGCGCTGCGCCCATCGCGGGAGTGCTCGCGGCGCTGCTGCTCGCGGGATGCGCCGACATCCCGACCTCTGGGGACGTCTCGACGCTCACGATCGACAGCACGGTGGGCGACCCCGCGCTGCTGACGCTGCCGGAGGCGCCGGCCAAAGGGGCGAGCCAGGCGGAGATCCTCGACGGCTTCATCCGCGCGGGCCGGGTGCCGCAGGTGAACTACCAGGTGGCGCGCGAGTACCTCACCGACGATTTCCGCACGAGGTGGAACCCGAACGCCGGCGTGCTCGTCAGCTCGAGTCCGATCACGCCGGTCGAGGTGTCGAACGACGTGCTCCAGATCTCGGTGGAGAGCTCGGCAACGGTCGACGCGGACGGGCGCTACACGACCTCGGTCGGCACGCGGGGCACGCTGCTGCAATACCACTTCCGCAAGGATTCGAAAGGGCAGTGGCGCATCTCCGCGGCTCCCGACGGCACGATCCTCACCCCGAACCGCTTCGACGCGATCTTCCACGGATACGACCTCTTCTTCTTCGACCCTGGCTTCGACTACCTGGTGCCCGACCGGCGCTGGTACGCGGACGCCACCCAGGTCGCGACGCGGATCGTGAAGGGGCTGCTCGCCGGCCCCTCCCCGTGGCTGGCCGGCGGTGCGGTGGTCTCGGCCTTCCCCAGCGGCACAGAGCTGGCAGGGGCCCCGGTGATCGACTCCGGCCGAGCGACCGTCGATCTCAGCTCCCAGGTGTCCTCCGAGTCGGCGACCGCGAAGAGGAGGATGACGCAGCAGCTCGCTCAGAGCCTGAGCGGTCTCGGCACCGCGAGCGCCTCGATCACGGTCGGCGGATTCCCGGTCGCCGTCACCGACGGCCCAGAGCCCGACCGCAACCTGTCGGTGCTGCAGGACCCGGTGGGATTCGAGAAGGGGGTGTTGGGCACGCTCGTCGGCGGTGCGGTCCACCCGCTGCCCGGGATCGGGACCGCCATCGACAAGCTCGGCCCGGTCGGGGCTGCGCTCGGACGGGACGGCAGCCAGCTCGCCGTCCTGGGCAGCGCAGGCGTCTCGATCGTGCGCGGGAGCGCGCCGGCCGCGCTGCTGGACAGCCGGGCCGGGCTCGTGGTGCCGTCGCTCGATCCCGAGGGCTTCGTGTGGAGCGTCCCCGCCCGTCATCCGGAGGCGATCGCCGCCTGGGATGCCGGAGGCAAGCCGCATCCGCTCTCCCTCGGTGCGGCGGGGACCGTCGTCTCGATGGCCGTGTCCCGGGACGGCACCCGCCTGCTGGTGGCGCTGCAGAGCTCGTCCGGCCCGCAGCTCCTGGTGGCCGGGATCATCCGCGACAAGGATCTGGTGCCGACCTCGCTCGGCCAGCCGTACTACGTTCCGGTCGGCCAGGGGGCCATCATCGGAGCATCCTGGGTCGACAGCGGCACCGTGGTCGTGCTCTCGCAGGACGGCGGCACCGACTCGGTCACCAGCTACGAGCTCGGCGGGGAGCAGAAGGAGCTCGGCACCGTTGATGGCGCCGTCGAAGTGGTCGGCGGCAACGGCACGGACGGCATCCGGGTGCTGGACTCCTCGGGATCGGTGTTCAGTCTGAGCGGCACGATCGGCTGGCAGGACGCCGGGCTCAAAGCGTCCTTCCTCGCCTCGCAGCAGTAGCGGTTGTCCCCGGATGCCGTGGCCGCGGCCCGCGGCCGGCGCACGGCGTCCAGCATCGGGGCATGCCCAACGACCCCGCACATGACCGCGCCGCGCGCCCGGCCCGGCGGCTCCTCCCCGCGCTGCGAGAGGCCGGCCTCGACGCGCTCGCGCTGCTGCTCCCCGTCGAGTGCGCGGGCTGCGGCCTGCCCGACCGCGCGCTGTGCGCCGCCTGCCGGGTCGCGCTCCGGCCCGAGCCGAGCGGCAGGCGGCTGCCCGACGGCACGCCGGTGTTCTCGGGGCTGGACTACGACGGGGTGGCGCGGAGGGTCATCCTCGAGTTCAAGGAGCAGGGGCGGGTCGGGCTCGCGCGGGTGCTGGCGCCCGCCCTCGCGGCGGCGGTGGCCGAGGCGGGGAGCGTGATCGGTCACGACGGGCGCAGCGTCGAGGTCGTCGCGGTGCCCGGATCGCGCCGCGCCCGGCGGCGCCGCGGCTACGACCCGGTCGCCGTGCTGCTCGCGCGAGCCGGCTTCGACCGGGCTCGTGCCTTCGCCCCCGCGCGACCCCATGCCGCCCAGAAGACGCTCTCCCTCGAGCAGCGCGCGGCCATTCCCGACGGGGTCTTCGCGGCGGCCGTGCCGCTCGCGGGCCGCCGCTTCCTGCTCGTGGATGACGTGGTCACCACGGGCGCGACGCTCGCCGCCGCGGCCTCGGCGCTCCGCACGGCGGGCGCCGAGGTGGTCGCCGCCGCAGTCGTCGCATCCACCCCGAAGCTCTTCGGAGCCTCAGCAGGGCCTCACGGGGAACCCGGAGCGGGCTTCGGGTGACATCCCCGGGCGGCGGGTCTACGGTGGGCGAAAGCGCGGATGTGAAAGCCGCCTGACCCGGACGGTTCCACCCGCACGAGCAGGAGGAGGCTGCATGGACATCACGATCACCGGGCGCGGGGTGGGGATTCCCGATCGGTTCGAGGATTATGCCATCGAGAAGGCCGAACGCGTCGGGCAGCTGGCCGAGAAGGCGCTGGCTCTCGAGGTCCGCGTCTGCCGGCATCACGAGACCAAGGGCTCCAGCGGCGACGACCGCGTCGAGCTGACGCTGATCGGCCCAGGGCCGATCGTGCGGGCCGAGTCCGAGGGATCGGACAAGTACGCGGCCTTCGACATGGCGCTGGACAAGCTCATGGAGCGGCTTCGGGCGGCGAAGGACCGCAGGAAGGTGCATCGCGGGCAGCACCGCCCGACCTCGCTCCGCGAAGCCGCATCCGGAGGATTCGCCGGCACCGACCTGACCCCGGCCAGCCCCGATGCGATCGAGCGCGTGAGCACCGGCTCCATCCCGGTCGCCGAGGAGGAGGGCGAGAAGGACTGGAGCCCTGTCGTCATCCGCGACAAGGTCTTCCCAGCCGAGCGGATGACCAAGGAGGAGGCCGTCGACCGCATGGAGCTGGTCGGCCACGACTTCTTCCTCTTCATCGACGCCGTCAGCGACCGGCCGAGCGTGGTCTACCGCCGCATCGGATGGGACTACGGGGTGATCGGGCTCCAAGAACCTGCCGACGACCTCGTCGGATACCGCTCCCGCTAGTTTCCAGCCCGCTCGGAGAGCCACTCGGTAGGCTTGCTACGATGACGAGCCGGTAACGGCGGGCGCGAGCGCGCCCGCGCCGGCGACCAGAAGCGAGTGGAGTCGAACCGTGGCGAATGTCCTCGAAAGAGTGCTGCGCGTCGGCGAGGGCCGCACCCTGCGCCGTCTGAAGAACTACGCGGAGGCGGTCAACCATCTCGAGGAGGCGTTCTCCGAGCTGACGGATGACGAGCTCCGCAACGAGACCGTCGAGTTGCGCGAACGGTACACGAGCGGCGAGACCCTCGACGATCTGCTGCCAGAGGCCTTCGCAGCCGTGCGCGAAGCCGCCAAGCGCACCCTCGGCATGCGGCCGTTCGATGTGCAGCTCATGGGGGGCGCCGCCCTGCACCTGGGCAACATCGCCGAGATGAAGACCGGCGAGGGCAAGACCCTCACCGCGACCTCGGCCGCATACCTCAACGCCCTCACCTCGCGCGGAGTCCACGTGGTCACGGTCAACGACTACCTCGCGAGCTACCAGTCGGAGCTGATGGGCCGCGTGTTCCGCGCGCTCGGCATGAGCACCGGCGTCATCCTGTCCGGCCAGACGCCCGAGCAGCGCCGCGAGCAGTACGCCGCCGACATCACCTACGGCACGAACAACGAGTTCGGCTTCGACTACCTGCGCGACAACATGGCGTGGACCGCGAGCGACATGGTGCAGCGCGGCCACCACTTCGCGATCGTGGACGAGGTGGACTCGATCCTCATCGACGAGGCCCGCACGCCGCTCATCATCTCCGGGCCGGCATCCGGCGAGGCCAATCGCTGGTTCTCGGAGTTCGCGAACATCGCCAACCGCCTCATCGAGGGCGAGGACTACGAGGTCGACGAGAAGAAGCGCACCGTCGGCGTGCTCGAACCCGGCATCGAGAAGGTCGAGGACTACCTCGGCATCGACAACCTCTACGAGTCGGTCAACACGCCCCTGATCTCCTTCCTCAACAACTCCATCAAAGCCAATGCCCTGTTCAAGCGCGACAAGGACTACGTGGTGATGAACGGCGAGGTGCTGATCGTCGACGAGCACACCGGGCGCATCCTGGTCGGCCGCCGGTACAACGAGGG